>NZ_RZSW01000427.1:0-5462 GCF_003997375.1 Mesorhizobium sp. M5C.F.Ca.IN.020.29.1.1
GGTCGATGGTCACCGTATCGGAGCCCGAGCTGCCGGCGTTACCCGCCGCGTCGGCGTAGCTGCCCGCCGTCACCGACACCGAGCCGGTGCCGGCAAAGCCGTCGGCGGCGGTGAACGTCGCAGTGTAGACCAGGGGATCGCCGGTCGCGGCCAGGCCGCTCAGCGTGCCGCCGACCGCCGTGATGTCACCCAGCGTGAAACCGACCGGCGCCTCGCTGAACGTGAGCGTCACGTCCGAGGTCGGGTTGCCGTCGCTCTGCGAGCTGTCGGCGATGTTGACCATCGCCGTCGGGTTCTGGCGGTCGATCGCCACGACGTCCGACCCCGCCCCGCCGGCATTCAGGGCTGCATCCGTATAGCTGCCCGCGGCAACCGAGACCGAGCCGGTGCCGGCAAAACCGTCGGTCGCGGTGAACGTCGCCGTGTAGACCAGCGGGTCCGACGTGGCCGAAAGGCCGCTCAGCGTGCCGCCGACCGCCGTGATGTCGCTCAATACGAAGCCGACCGGTGCTTCGGTAAACGTGAACGTCACCGTCGAGCTCGGGGCGCCGTCGCTCAGGCTGCCGGCGGCGATGTCGAGCGTCACCGAAGGGTTCGCCCGGTCGATCGTCACCGTATTCGAGGCCGGTTGTCCCGGATTGCCGGCCGCATCGGTGTAGCTGCCCGCGCCGACGGAGACCGAGCCGGTGCCGGCAAAACCGTCGGTCGCGGTGAACGTCGCCGTATAGACCAGCGGGTCGGAGGTTGCAGCGAAGCCTGTCACCGTTCCGCCCACCGCCGTGATGTCGCTCAATGCGAAGCCGACCGGCGCCTCGCTGAACGTGAACGTCACCGTCGAGCTCGGCTCGCCGTCACTCAGTGCGCCGGCGCCAATATAAATCGTTACCATCGGATTGAGCCGGTCGATCGCCACGATGTCGGAGCCCGCCACGCCCGGATTGCCGGCCGCGTCGGTGTAGCTGCCCGCCGCCACCGAGACCGAGCCCGCGCCGCTGACGCCATCGATTGCAGTGAACGTCGCCGTGTAGACCAGCGGGTCGGAGGTGGCGGTAAACCCGCTCAGCGTGCCGCCCACGATCGTGATGTCGTCCGCCTCGAAGCCGGCAGGCGCCTCGGTGAAGGTGAACGTCACCTGCGAGCTCGGAGCGGCGTCGCTCAGCGCGCTCTCGACGATGTCGACGCTCAGTCCCATGTTGGCGCGATCGATCGCCACCGTGTCCGATCCGGCGGCGCCGGCGTTGGAGGCAGCGTCGGTATAGCTGCCCGCAGTGACCGAAACCGAGCCGGGTCCGGTGAAGCCATCGGCCGCCGTGAACGTCGCCGTGTAGATCAGCGGATCGGACGTGGCCGTAAAGCCGCTCAGCGAGCCGCCCGCGGCCGTGATATCACTCAACGTGAAGCCGACCGGCGCCTCGCTGAAGGTGAAGGTCACCATCGAGCTGGGATCGCTGTTGTTCAGCGCACTGTCGACGATGTCGACCGCCACAGTCGGGTTCGCCCGATTGATCGTCACCGTGTCCGAGGCGCCACCGCCCGGGTTCAGCGCCTCGTCGGTGTAGCTGCCGGCAGGCAGGGAGACCGAGCCCGTTCCCGTGAAGCCGTCGGTGGCGGTAAAGGTCACCGTGTAGACCAGCGGATCGGCCGTCGCCGTGAGCCCACTCATCGTGCCGCCCACCGCGGCGATATCGCTCAGCGTAAGCCCGTTCGGTGCTTCACTGAACGTGAACATCACCGTCGAGCCGGCATCGCCGTCGCTCAGCGCGTTGTCGACGATGTCGACCGTCACCGTCGGGCTCACTCGATCTATCGCAACCGTGTCCGACCCCGCTCCGCCGGGATTGAGCACCGCGTCCGTGTAGCTGCCTGCAGACAGTGAGAGCGAGCCCGTCCCGGTGAAGCCTTCCGTCGCCGTGAACGTCGCCGTGTAGACCAGCGGATCGGCTGTCGCGGCGAGGCCGGTCACCGTGCCGCCAACCGCGGCGATGTCGTCCACCGTGAAGCCGAGCGGCGCTTCGCTGAAGGTGAACGTCACCGTCGAGCTCGGATGGCCGACGTTCAGCGCGCCGTCGACAATGTCCACGGTCGCCGACGGGCTGACCCGGTCGACCGTGACGGAAACTGGCGACGAGTTGCTGCCGATGTTGCCCGCACTGTCCGTCAGTTTCGCAGTCACGTCGAAAGTGCCGTCGCCTTGGGCCGAGATGGTAGCGACCGGCACCGTCAGGCTCACGCTGCCCGCGAGGATGTCGCTGGCCGCCAGCTTGTATGCGATGGTCTGGGTACCCCAGTTGAGGGTCAGCGTGTCGCCCGCGATCGCGCCGGTGCCCGCCAGGCTCACGCCTGCCACCGTTCCGTCGGCGGCCTCGCTGGCGTTGATGCCGCCACCCACATTCTCGACGATTGACAGGCTCGACGGCGCTGCGGGTGCGACCGTATCGAGCACGCTGAGCTTGCCACTCGCCGCCGAGATGGCAGTCGCCGATACGTTCGGCAGATCGATCAGCAGGTCGTTGGACGTGTTGCCAGAATTGCCGCCCTGCACATAAAGATAAGTGTGAATCACGCCCCCGATCGTGGCCGTGAAGGCAAGGGATGCGCCGTCCCTGCCGAAGTCTTGGCTGCGCAAATACTGGACGACGGCCGCGACGTCGGAGAGCGAGGTGAGAGCGACCGCACCGGCAAACGTATTCGAAGTGCTGAACGTGACGATGCCGCTCGTAATGGCATGCGAGGCGACGACGGCGCCGGTGTGAAGCTGCAGCGAGGAATTGGCGCCGTCGCTTGCCGCGATGTTCGCGGGCACAGCCGCCCGGGTCATACTGATCTTCTCACTCGTCGCCGCAGTAGTGCCGACTTTGAAGTCCGTGATGACGTCGTAGCCGGCAATGGTGCCGGAGGTGCCGGAGCCGCCAATGGTGAGGACGCTGTCGCCGACCGTGAACCTGTAGGTGTCGAGACCTCCGCCGCCCGTCAGCGTGTCGGCACCCGTACCGCCGACGACGGTATCGCCCTGGCTGCTAGCGACGATGGTCTCCCTGCCCGTCGAGCCGCTCAGGGTGATCGTGTCGCTGCCGGAGCTCCAGCCGCTGAACGTCCAGCCCGACAGGTTGACCGAGCCGCCGGCCGAGAGATTGACCACGACCGCCTGGCTTGATGACGTCCCGGTGACCGCGAGATCCGTGGAGATCAACCCGTTGCCGAATTGTGCCGCCGTGAAGGTGGCCGTAGATGTCTTCGTCTTGTTGGCGAACTGCAGGCCTTCGATGCTGACCAGGCCTGCCGTGCCGTTGGCGGCGGCAGCACTGAAATTGATCGATGTGCCGGCGTTGCCCGTCGCGCCGACCTGGATTGTGTCGATGCCTGAGCCGCCATTATAAGTGTCGGTCGCCGAAACCGGCGAGCTCGCCCCGAGAACGATGGTGTCATTCGCGCTCGACCCGTTGATGGTCAGCGAGTCGGTGCCCAGGGTCCAGCTGTTGAACGTCCAGCCCGACACAGCGAACGTGCCAGCTTGGGACATATTGACGACGACCCTCTGGGTGCCGGCGACGACACCGTTTACGGAAAGGGTAGCTGATATAAGGCCGCTGCCGAACTGCGCGGAGCTAAACGTCGCCGACGAGGTGCCGGCAAGGTTGAGAAAAGTCAGGGCCTCGAAGCCGAGGAAGCCGCGACCGTCGTCGGTGCCGGCAGCGCTGAGATCGACGCTGACCGGAGATATTGCGGTGGCGCCGATCTGGATCGCGTCGGTGCCGGCACCGGCGTCGAAGGTATCGGACGACTGAATCTGGTTGGTGTCGCTGACGACCACCGTATCATTTGCGCTGTCGCCAGTGAAATTGTCCTGGCCCGTCGTTGCGTTGTAGGTCGCCAGGAGGCTGACATAACCGGCAAGGCCCCGATCAGTCAGCGGCGGCACGCACCCGCGGGCGCTGCCTTCATCGAGCTGCCAGCATCCGCCTAGCGCCTCGGCGCCGATCGGCCTGGTTGAAGCCGAAACGCAGACGCCGCAGGTCGTGGCGAGCGCGCGCACGAAGGCACGTCCGCGATGCCCCTCGGCGACGTTGCACGCCCACAAGCGTATCTCGCCGCCATGTTTCAGAGAGTGTCGAATAGCGGCAAGCTCGGCGGCGCTCTCAAGAATCGATTCGTGTGATACGCGGCCGGCGCTGAAACTGATCTCGCCCGGCAGCCCATGGGCGATAATATGAACGACCTCGACCTTTCGATCGATCGCTAGCGCCCGCGCTATCTGTGAAAAGGCGGGCTCGTGTGGGCCGAGCACCACCACACGCACATTTGCTAGCAAGTGGCCGACAAGGAACGCGACATCCGGGACGCTCGCGTCCACGAACGCGACATGCCGAATTTGAGGCATGACTTCACCAAACGAATTGGCGGCTAAACGTGCAGGCCTGATTCTGGGCTTCGATGGAACCGTACGCTTCTGTGAAGGCCAGCTTGGCGTATCCGACATGATCGCGAGCGCCGATCTTGTCGGTAAGGCGTTCTTCCCCTCTTGGCCCAGCTTTTGGACGCGCTCTCGCTTTCGGGTAATTCGATCGACAAGCGCTATAGTTGCCAGGTTCAGCCGCTCAAGATCGTCGGTCTTTGACACTGGAAGACTGCCCATGCAACGCTTGCCACCCTCAGCTTGTGGTCAATTCCGAGATTCGCGCTCGGTTCCCGCTATTTTCAAGGTATGGTTCAAGAAGAGAATGGCGCCTCGATCCAGTAATTGCGACACTTTTGGTCCAATGGTACTAACAGGACGTTAAGTTGCAACGGTCCTGGCCGTTGGACTTGGAATACTGATCGTATTTTCGAAGGCGGCACGATCCCGGCCAATATGGTTCGCAGCCGCTGTCGAGTTGGATTGAGCGTTCTCTCGCCGCGCTCCGTCTTCGAGGCAAGAGGAGCGAACAATGTTCTGGCATCGGTTAACCGCTCGACCGTTGTCATGCTCGGTCGAAGCGGACGGGTTGCCAGAGTCGATCGCCAGCGGTGAGGGGCTACGCAGTTTGTCGCAATTACGGGGCCGGCGGTGGCGCACCTGAAGGCAAGCGGAACGGCAACTATCGGAACGGAGGCAGGACGAAACGCGCCCCGCTCCCGGCTTCGACGCTAGGTTCATCAGGTTGACGCTATTTTTTTCCGTCACCCTGCCCCCCATGCGAGACGTTGCCGACAATAGCTTGGCCGCCTTCGTTCACCGTGACGTGCTTCACCGTGACGGGCTGCTGGCCGCCGGTGCGGTATTTCTTTAGGGCTTCGACCTGGGCCGCGAATGTCCTGGTGAGCTTGTTGAAAGCACGTTCGGCGCTGTCTTGCGGAAAGCCGATGCCTCCTTTGCCGTCGCGCTCGGTCTCAAGGCGAGCCAGGCGCGCCTCGAATTCGTCCAAGCTCTTAGTGACGATCGCCAAATTGGCCCGGGTGACGGTCTCATCCAGGCGGATCAAAAC
>NZ_RZSW01000428.1:0-5461 GCF_003997375.1 Mesorhizobium sp. M5C.F.Ca.IN.020.29.1.1
CATGGCCGCCATCCAAAACAGGCTGGTCGCGGTTCTCGAAGGCACCGTGCCGGAGCGCGGCGGCAAGGCCAAGGCCGCGGCCGAGTGACAACCACCATTTATTTGTCCCAATCCTGCAGGCAGTCTCCAGACGCATGAGCCTTGTCAAAAAGTTCGCGACGGTCGCTTCCGGCACGCTGATGAGCCGTGCCCTCGGCTTCGGCCGCGAGATGCTGATGGCGGCCGCACTCGGCACCGGGCCGATTGCCGACGCCTTCAACGCGGCGTTCCAGTTTCCCAATACCTTTCGCCGGCTGTTTGCCGAAGGCGCCTTCAATGCCGCCTTCGTGCCGCTGTTCGCCAAGGAAATCGAGACCCACGGCACCGATGGCGCCAAGCGCTTTTCGGAAGAGGTGTTCGGCGTGCTGTTCACGGCGCTGCTGGCGCTGACCATCGCCATGGAACTGGCGATGCCGCTGATCGTGCGCTACCTGGTGGCGCCGGGCTTTGCCGACACGCCGGGAAAGTTCGAGATGACGGTCCGGCTTGCGACCATCATGTTTCCCTACCTGATCTGCATGTCGCTCGGCGCCATGATGGCCGGCATGCTGAATTCGCTGCGCCGCTATTTCGCCGCGGCGGTGGCGCCAGTGTTCCTCAACATCATCCTGATCGGCGTGCTCGCCTATTCCTGGCACAAGGGATCGGACGCGCGCACCGTCGGCTTCGCGTTGGCGTGGGGCGTGCTGGCCGCGGGGCTGGTGCAACTGGCGATCGTCTGGGTGGCGGTGCGCCATGCCGGCATCTCGATCGGTTTCCGCAGGCCAAAGATGACGCCCAATGTCAAGCGGCTGCTGATCTTGGCGCTGCCGGCGGCAATCACCGGCGGCATCACTCAGATCAACCAGCTGATCGGCACCGCGATCGCCTCGGCGCAGGACAGTGCGGTGTCGTCGCTCGCCTATGCCGACCGTATCTACCAGCTACCGCTCGGCGTCGTCGGCGTCGCCATCGCCATCGTGCTTCTCCCCGAACTGTCGCGGGCGCTGAAGTCAGGCAATCTGATCGAAGCGGCCAATCTGCAGAACCGGTCGGTGGAGTTCACCTTGTTCCTGACCTTGCCGGCGGCGGCGGCACTGCTGGTCATGTCGGAGCCGATCGTGGGGCTGGTCTATGAACGCGGGGCATTTGCCGCCAACAACTCGACGCCAATCGTGGCGGCAATCCTGGCGATCTTCGGCTTGGGTTTGCCAGCCTTTGTGCTGATCAAGGCGTTCACGCCCGGCTATTTCGCCCGCGAAGACACGCGCACGCCGATGATCTTCGCCGCCATCTCGGTGGCGGTGAACATCACCACCGCGCTGACGCTGTTTCCGCAGATGGGCGCGCCGGGCATCGCCGTCGCCTCGGCCGTCGCCGGCTGGGTCAATGCGCTGATGCTGCTCGGCGTGCTGATCCGGCGCGGTCACTGGGGCCGCGACGTACCACTCATGAGACGCATCCCACGGCTGGTGCTGTCGGCGGCGGTGATGGGGGCGGCGCTCTATTTTGCCGAGCACTGGTTTGCCGCCCAACTGGCCTCAGGCTCACCGCTGGTCGTCAAGGCTACGACGCTTCTCGCGCTGGTTGCCGGCGGAGCGTTGCTTTATTTCGTCACCGCCTTCGCCACCGGCGGCGCCGATTTCGGCATGATCCGGCGCAATGTCAGGCGGAAGGGATCGCCGCCTGTCAGTGAGCCGAACGATAGCGGCTCTGTCGACAAGCATTAGTCTTCACGGACAGTTGGTCATAGACCGAGCGCGGCAGCGGGTTGCGCGCTTGCTTGCTAAGCTCAATCCCGAACTCGGCCCGAAGCCGTGCCGCCGTTTCCAGCGGCGCCTCACGATTGCGCCAGCGCTCAAGAGCTTCACGCATGGCAATCACAATCGCCTCGGTGATTCCGACGCCTTCGACCTTGGCGAAGGCTCGCGTCAACCTGTCCGTCGGCCTGTCAAGCCGAGCGACAAGCGCAACAAGCGCGATGCCTCAAACAGTATGGAACAAGCAATCTGGCCCGAAGCGATTTGCCCCGCCGTGCTAGCCGACAACCTCTTGATCCGCTCCCCGCTCTCGTCCATAAGCGCGCCGTCGAAAGACTTTCGCCGCGTGCGAAACGGCCCTCCACAAGCCAGGGAAACACCATGACTGACTCCAATCAGCCCGCCTTCAATCAGCCTGCCTTCAATCAGCCTGCCTTCAAGCCACTTGTCTTTTCCGGCGTCCAGCCGACCGGCAACCTGCATCTCGGCAACTATCTCGGCGCCATCAAGAAATTCGTCGCCCTGCAGGACACCTCCGATTGCATCTATTGCGTCGTCGACCTGCATTCGCTGACCGCGCAGCTTGTCCATGACGATCTCAAGGACCAGACACGCTCGATCACCGCGGCGTTTCTCGCCTCCGGCATCGACCCGAAGAAGCACATCGTCTTCAACCAGTCGCGGGTCATGCAACACGCCGAGCTTGCCTGGATCTTCAACTGCGTGGCCCGCATCGGCTGGATGAACCGGATGACGCAGTTCAAGGACAAGGCCGGCAAGGACCGCGAGAATGCATCGCTCGGGCTGCTTGCCTATCCGAGCCTGATGGCGGCCGACATCCTCGTCTACCGCGCCACCCACGTGCCGGTCGGCGATGACCAGAAGCAGCATCTGGAGCTGACACGCGACATCGCGCAAAAATTCAACAACGACTTTTCGGACCGCATCGCCGGCCTTGGCGTCGGCGTCGAGATGAAGGTCGGCGAGGAGACGGTGAACGGTTATTTCCCGTTGACCGAGCCGATCATCGGCGGACCGGCGGCGCGCATCATGTCGCTGCGCGACGGCTCCAAGAAGATGTCGAAGTCGGACCCGTCGGACCTGTCGCGCATCAATTTGACTGATGATGCCGACAGCATCTCGAAGAAGATCCGCAAGGCCAAGACAGACCCCGAGGCATTGCCAAGTGAATTGGACGGCCTTGCCGGCCGGCCAGAAGCCGAAAACCTGGTCGGCATCTATGCGGGTCTGGCCGAGATATCGAAGGAGGCGGTGCTGAAAGAGTTCGGCGGCCAGCAGTTTTCGGTGTTCAAGCCGGCGCTGGCCGACCTTGCCGTGGAAAAGCTGGCGCCGGTCGCCGGCGAGATGCGCCGCATTTCCGACGACCGCGCATATGTCGACGCAGTGCTGAGGGAAGGCGGCGAACGCGCCGGCACACTGGCCGAAGCGACGATGAAGACCGTGCGCGACATCATCGGCTTGCTGCAAGGCTGATCTGCACCCAACATCGCTGCACCCGCGGGTCGCTTGCGGCCGGGCTGTGGCGGTGGCAGATTGCGACCGAAACCATCGAACAGGGTGAACATGGTCTCCAAACGCCTCAGCCGCGAAGCCGGCCATCGCCGCAAATTCCTGGCGATCATCGACGACACGCCTGAATGCGAGCGGGCCGTCGCCTACGCCTCGAAGCGCGCGCAGAGCACCAGCGGCGTGCTGGTGCTGCTCTATGTGATCGAACCGGACGATTTCCAGCATTGGCTGGGTGTCGAGAAGATCATGCGCGAGGAGGCCACCGCCACTGCGCGGGCGGCGCTTGATGCGTACGCCAACAAGGTGCGCCAAAAGCTCGGCATCGAGCCGGAACTGGTGGTGCGCGAAGGCAAGCCGACGGAAGAGATCCACAAATTGATCGAGGAAGACCAGGATATCGCCATCCTCGTGCTGGCGGCCGGCGCCGGTAAAGAGGGCCCGGGGCCATTGGTCGGCGCGGTCGCCGGCAAGGGCGCCGCCTTTCCCATCCCGGTGACGGTGGTGCCGCAGAACCTGTCGGACGAAGAGATCGACAGTCTGGCCTAAGGTATGTTGATATTCAGGTGATGCCGGAGTGCGAATGGCGGTTTCCTGCGCTTCCGGTGCTCACGTACCCAAAAGTACGCTCCGCTCCGGTTCTCGGAAGCCACCCAGTCTGGTCGCTTCGCGCGCCGTCTTCGACTGCGACGCGGCCTGACCTGAAGCTCAACACACCTTGGGGAAAAATCCCTAACCTAACGCAAAATCAAAGTGCTGAGCGTCCTTTGCGCGTCCAATTGAACGCGCGGCGCGGCAGAAGAAAATTCATTCTCTCGGGCGGCCGTTCCGGCGATGCCTTTCGCTTGAATGTCCCGCCGATAAGGCCTATTTAGAATTATTCCAAACTATCAGCCCGAATTGGCACGGAGACATCCATGTTTATCCAGACCGAATCGACGCCAAATCCGGCGACATTGAAGTTCCTGCCCGGCAAGGAAGTGCTTGTCGAAGGCACCGCCGATTTCCGCGATGCCGACAGCGCCGCTAAGGCCTCGCCGCTGGCCGGCCGGCTGTTCGAGATCCCCGGCGTCACCGGCGTCTTCTTCGGCTACGATTTCATCACCGTGACCAAGGACGGGCCTGACTGGCAGCATCTGAAGCCGGCGATCCTCGGCGCCATCATGGAGCACTTCATGTCCGGCGCGCCGGTGATGGCCAAGGCCGGCCCCGCTGCCGAGACCAGCCAGACCGGCGAATTCTACGACAAGGCCGACGAGGAACTGGTCATCACCATCAAGGAACTGCTCGACACGCGGGTGCGCCCGGCCGTCGCCCAGGACGGTGGCGACATCACCTTCCGCGGCTTCGAGAACGGCACCGTGTTCCTGCACATGAAGGGCGCCTGCGCCGGCTGCCCGTCTTCGACGGCGACGCTGAAGCACGGCATCCAGAACCTGCTCCGGCATTTTGTTCCCGAGGTGCAGCAGGTCGAACAGGTCTCTTAGAGACCCGGCTCAAAGAACGCCAATCCGCCTTCGCGCGATGGCCAGGGCAATCGCTTCGGGTTTGCGCTGCCCCTCATCGCCCTGCCGGGCACTTCTCCCCGTCACTATAGTGGGAGAAGGTGCCGGCAGGCAGGTGAGGGGCGGCGCCGGGATCGACAACTGGTCTTTTGTCTGAAGCGATTGTTCTGGCGCGATAACAAAAAACCGGGCCAAAGTGCCCGGTTTTCTGTTCTGCGACGTCCATTTGTTGCCTAGACGGTCCGCGTATGAAAGTTTTTACAAGACTATCACTTTAGCGCCGACCGAGGTGCGGTCGTAAAGGTCGATAATGTCTTGATTCATCAGCCGGATGCAGCCCGACGACATCGCCTTGCCGATCGAGTTCCACTCCGGGCTGCCATGCAGGCGGTAGCCCGAATCGCCGCCCTTGTTGAACAGATACAGGGCGCGCGCACCGAGTGGGTTGGTCAACCCCGGCTCCATGCCGCCGGCAAACTTGGCGAGCTCCGGCTGGCGCTTGATCATCGCCGAAGGCGGCGTCCAGGTCGGCCATTCGCGCTTCACCGCGATACGGGCGGTGCCGCGCCATTCAAAACCCTCGCGGCCGACGCCAATCCCGTAACGCATCGCCTCGCCGCCGCCCATGACATAATAGAGAAACTTGTTCTG
>NZ_RZSW01000429.1:0-5448 GCF_003997375.1 Mesorhizobium sp. M5C.F.Ca.IN.020.29.1.1
ACCAGGCCGTACAGAATTGCCCTTGTAGTGACGAAAGCGCTGCCTCGCTGGTGGCTTGGCAAGCAGAAGCAGTTCTAACCTGCTCGGGCACGCCAATACTCTCGAGTTTCCAGATAAGCCGCCTTGGATTTGCATTGATCTCCACGACCACGCCATAATGCGCGGCTAGCTCGCATACCCCCTAAGGGCGCCCTGGAGGCTGCTCCTGCGGAAAATTGGTTTCGTCTATGATTGCCACGGCCTGTTTGATGCTGTCTCTCACCTCGAAACCGATCCAGTGTCCGTCCATCAGATGCGTTTGTCTGGCACAGGCGAGGAAATAGTTCCCGGCCTGCTGCGCAACAAAGTTGAGTTGCCTCCGCTCATTGATTTTAATTCCCTCCGGCGGATCGGTGTACACCCCCCAGATAGCATCCTCGGCCGTCAACTCCACTGGCATCTCTGACTGAGCGTAGACCCTGGTCACCATCAGGCTGTGCCGGAAAGACGAGGAGCCATTGATGAACTCGATCTCTACCGACCATTCTGCTGGCACGACGATGGTGAGATTGCCGCCCCAGTAACCGTTGAAGTCGATAATGTCGGTCCGGATGTTGTCCCTGCGATACCGCTCGACTTGGTTCCAATCGGCAACAATCTCTATGGCCACTGTCTTGGCTGCAGGATCGTTCTTGATCCAGCTCGGGACGAAAGGCTCCCCAGCCAGCGCAATTCCAGGCAATAATGCCAAGGCGACGGCGAGAAGGGCAAGGTGAGCAAAGCGCGCCATCGCAATCAGAGGCTCCTCCCGAGCGGAGCGGCCGAGCGCAAGCGACCGCCAATCGAGGTCGACCTGGCTTGTTCCCTAAGGAAGAGAATACGCTCGAAATAGCATCCACACCAGCAAACCCAGAGTGCGCTATCAGGAACAACGCCATTGTTGCTGCTATGTCATCGGGTTGGATGCGTGTTGGAATGCCTGCGGTGCGTCAATGCGAGGGCGACGGGCGATTCCCTAATGTGAAGTTTCTGCCTCAGCTATGGCGAAGGGTCTGTTGCGCAATTCGCCACGCCTGCTCCACATGTCGCCGGGCCGCGGCTTCGGCATCATCGCCGTTGCGCGACTTGATCGCGTTCATGATGTCGGTCATTTCGGCGATTGCGGCATCGCGACGATTCACCGAAGCGATCGTCATGGAACGCAGTTGGTTGATGCGGACGTTCAGGCCCTGGACGATCTCCCAGGCGATGCGCTTGTCGGCGGCATCGAAAAGCACTTCATAGAATTTTGTAGTCGCCCGCATCACCTCGATCGGATTGGCTGAGGCCCACGCCGTGAGCAGCACATCCAATGCGCCCTCAAGCGCGGCGATCTGGTCCTGCGTCGCCGTGAGCGCACAGGCACGCGCTGCGATGCCTTCCATCAGAGCGCGCAGTTCGTAAATCTCGTCGGTGCGGCTGAGATCTGGGCGGGCCACGGCAGGTCCGTGGCCAGGTATCATCTGGACAAGCCCCTCGGTCTCCAACTGCCGCAGAACTTCGCGCACCACCGAGCGACTGACGCCGAGCTGGTCGCAAAGCGGCCGTTCGACCAATCTTTCGCCGGGCTGGAAGTGAAACCCCATGATCGCGTCTCGCATGCGCTCCAGCGCCAGTGTTCTGAGCGTCTTGGTGGATCGTTCGATCCTGAGCGTGTCGTCGGCCAATTCTTCTCTCCCAGCATCCGCAAAGAAACAGATTCGACGATCCGTTGACAAGGGATTTGGTTTTCAGTAGTATGGTATACCATAAGATTGTCGCGGCAAAAGGAACTTTCCGGATGTCTCGCCCGATCCACCACCGAGGATTCGATGAAGCCGGCCATCCGAAAAATCGTCACCTATGTCGAGAACACGCTGATTGAAGGCGGCAAGATGGCTCCCCGGGCGCTGCGCCTGATCGGCGTGGCGGCAGTGCTCGACAATCCCTGGGCCGGGCGCGGTTTCATCGAGGACCTTTCTCCCGAGATCCGCGCCTATGCGCCGGTTTTGGGGGAGATGCTGACCCATGAAATTCTCGCAGTCGCGGGATCCGGCGAAGCGATCGAAGGCTACGGCAAGGCCGCAATATGCGGCACTTCGGGCGAGATCGAGCATGCCTCCGCGCTCATCCACACGCTGCATTTCGGCAACCACTATCGGCGTGCCGTCGGCGCCAAGACCTATCTTGCCTTCACCAACCTCCGTGGCGGGCCGAACACACCCATCATGATCCCGCTCATGGACAAGAACGATGAAGGCCGACGTTCGCACTACCTGACAGTGCATTTCCAGATCGGCGATGCACCGGCGCCGGACGAGCTGGTGGTGGCGCTTGGCGCCTCGATTGGCGGACGACCTCATCATCGCATCGGCGACCGCTATCAGGATCTCAAGGAGGTTGGCGACCTGCATGGCTGAGCTGACCGCCCCTGGCTGGCATCGCGGAACGGCGCCTGACGGCACTGGCTTCATCCGTGCCGGATTCGGCGCGCCGGTCCTCCTCATCCACGGCGTCGGCATGAATGCGGCGGTCTGGGGCCCACAGATCGAGCTGATGAAGGACAGATGGGATGTGATCGCGATCGACATGCTGGGACACGGGCGGTCGCCGCTACCACCCGAGGACGCCAGCCTTGCCGACTATGCCCGACAGGCGATCCGGCTTCTTGATCACCTTGGCTTGGGTGCCGTCTCAATTGTTGGCCATTCAATGGGGGCGCTGGTCGGGCAGGAAATCGCTCTCGATGCTCCCGAACGGGTCCGCAGCATCGTGTCGCTCAACGCGGTCTTTCGCCGCCCGGCGGCCCTTGCGCAGGCGGTGCGTGAACGCGCCGCCGAATTGAACGGCGCGGAAAACCCGTCAGGGACGGACGCAACGATCGCGCGCTGGTTCGGCAACCCGGTTCCCGACAGCCTGGCCGAGGCGGCAAGGACGACGCGCGCGGCATTGCAGAGTGTCAACTCCGAAGGTTATGCGCGCACCTATCGACTTTTCGCCCATGCCGATGCAGCGCATGGCGATCGTCTTTCCGGTCTTGCGGTGCCGGCCCTGTTCATGACCGGCTCGCAGGACAAAAATTCGTCACCTGAGATGTCGGCGGCGATGGCCCGCCTCGCGCCGCGCGGTCGCTGCGTCGTTCTGGAGAACGAACGACATATGATGGCCGTAGCCTCGCCAGAAATGGTCACACGGCGCATTGTCGATTTTCTCGAGAGCAACGACGGCGCAAGCACATCGGGGCGACCGGCGATGGACGCAGCCTTCGACGCCGGCGAATTCAGGCGGGCGCTCGGTTCCTTCCTGACCGGCGTTACCATCGTCACCGCGATCGGGCCGGAAGGAGAGCCTCGAGGCTTCACCGCCAATTCGTTTACATCCGTTTCGCTCGATCCGCCGCTTGTGCTGGTCTGCATCGCCAAGAAAGCGCTGGGTCATCCGGTGTTTTCGACCTCGAAGTGCTTTGCCATCAACGTGCTCTCGGAGGAACAGCGAGCCGCATCCGGCGTCTTCGCTTCGAAATCGCAGGACAAGTTTGCGGCTGTCGAATGGCGCTTCGGCCCGACCGGCAGCCCGCTGCTCGGTGGATCGGTGGCGACGTTCGACTGTGACATGGAGCAATTGGTCGACGCCGGCGACCATTCGATCCTCATCGGCCGCGTTCGCGAATTCGCCCACAATTCATCGCAGCCCCTCGGCTATTGCCGTGGCGCCTATGTCTCGCCCGGGCTCAGCCAGGAAGCGCTGGCGGCGGCGCCGCCCGACATGGAGGTCGGCGCCATCCTCGAAGATGACGGCCGCGTGCTGTTCTTCGAAACCGTAGACGGCTTTTTCGAACTGCCGGCGGGCCGAGGGCTGGGCTCGCCCGGCGACCCGCGAAGCCTCAGGGGACGCCTCGCTGCGAAAGCCATCGAGGCTCATCTCGGATTCCTGTTTGCGGTCTGGGACGACGCAGCAAGCCCACCGCGAACGCATGTCTACTACCGCGGCACGGTAGACGCGCCCCACTCCAGCGACGGCAAGGTCCGGCTCGTCGACATCGACAGGATTGCCGGACTGAACATCGCCGACGCTGCTGTGCGCTCGATGCTTGCCCGCTATGTTCGCGAATGTCGGGAGGATGCGTTTGGCGTCTATGTCGGCAACGAGGTCGAAGGTGAAGTCCGTCCGCTCGCCAAGCCGGCAGCCATGAACACTTCGGGGTGAACAGATATGAAGTTCTCGCTCTTCGTCCATATGGAACGCTCGGACCCGGCAAAGCCGCATGCCGAGCTCATCGACGAGCTTGAGGAACTGGTCGTGATGGCCGAGGCGGCAGGTTTCGAGACGGCCTGGATCGGCGAGCACCACGGCATGGAGTTCACCATCTCGCCAAACCCGTTCATCAACATCGCCTATCTCGGCGCCAGGACGCAGCGCATCCGGCTTGGCACAGGAACGGTCGTCGCGCCGTTCTGGCATCCGATCAAGCTCGCCGGCGAAGCAGCAATGACCGATGTCGTCACCGGCGGCCGGCTCGACATCGGCATCGCGCGCGGCGCCTACAGCTATGAATACCAGCGCCTGTTCCCGGGGCTCGACGCCTGGGGCGCGGGCCAGCGCATGCGCGAGGTCATCCCCGCTATCAAGGGCCTCTGGGAGGGCGACTTCGAGATGTCCGGGGAGTTCTGGTCGTTTCCCTCGACCACCTCGTCGCCCAAACCGGTGCAAAAGCCGCACCCGCCGATCTGGGTGGCGGCGCGCGATCCGAACTCGCACGACTTCGCCGTGTCCAACGGCTGCAACGTCCAGGTGACGCCGCTCGCCTCGGGCGACGACGAGGTAACCAGCCTGATGGAACGCTTCAACGCGGCGTGCGCGGCGCATCCCGACATGGCCCGCCCCGATATTATGCTGCTGATGCACACATTCGTTGCCGAGGACGCCGCCGATGCGGAGCAGCTGACCAAGGACCTGTCGCTGTTCTACTGCCAGTTCGGCGCCTGGTTCCAGAACAAGAAGCCGGTTCGCCAAGGCATATTGGAAGCGCTCTCCGACGATGAGATTGCGGCCATGCCGCAATATGCGCCGGACAAAATCCGACAGAACCTGGTGATCGGCGAAGCTGAAGAGGTGATCGCCCGGCTGAAGGCATATGAGGCGCTCGGCTATGACCAGTATTCGATCTGGATCGACAGCGGCCTGCCACATGAGCGCAAGAAGAAGTCGCTGCAGCTGTTCGTCGACAAGGTGATGCCGGCCTTCGCGGATGGGAGGCGGCAATGACCCTTGTGGCCTTCAGCAACTTCATCGATGGGGCGTTCGATACGCCGACCGCCACCTTCGAAAGCACTGATCCGTCCACAGGAGCGCCCTGGGCGACGATGCCAGCCGCGACCGAGGCCGATGTCGACCGCGCCGTCGAGGCGGCGCACCGGACGCTGCACTCGGCCGCGTGGGCCTCGCTGACGG
>NZ_RZSW01000042.1:0-21780 GCF_003997375.1 Mesorhizobium sp. M5C.F.Ca.IN.020.29.1.1
GACGACAGGCGCCCCCCCGCCGATCATCACGCCGCCGACATCGACACCGACCGATGAACGGCGCGGGAATGGTGAAGAAAAATATCCGGTCATGGCCGGCTGCCCTTTGTTAGCGCAGAATTCCGGAATCGGTTTCCGGAAACAATCATGCGCAAAAAACTAAATACAGCGTCGTTTGCGCGTCCGAAAGGACGCGCGGCGCTGTAGAAGGTCCGGGCATGAGGTGGAGGAGCAAAGATGGCTTGTCAATGGCGACGGGCAGGCAGACCTGTCAAATCGACCGCCGGGCAAATAAAGAAACGTTCCGGCGGCATTGGTTGCCACCGGAAAAGATGGTCGCGCGCAAAGCGTGCAGCTATCCCTGCACGTGAACCCGAAAATCGAAACGATTTTCGGAAAGGATCATGCGCCAATCGGAAATGCGACAGCGCCCTTTGCGCGTCCAAAGGACGCGCGGCGCTGTAGAAGAACGTCAGTGCGTGGTCGGTTTCGGTTTCGCCTTCAGTTTTTCAATCTCGTCCTTGAGTGCCAGCTTGCGCCGCTTGAGATTCACGATTTCGAGGTCATCGACCGATGGATGGTTCATCGCATCATCGATTTCGCGTTCGATGTCGCCGTGTTTCCGCTGCAGCTCATCAAGATGGGATGCAAGAGACATGATTGGTTCTCCCTTTCATGGTTTCCTCGATTGCAGCCGTCAAGGCGCGTCCACCGCAGGCTCGCTTCTGTGACGGCATAATGACAGTGTGCCACTATCGGGCATCGATGTCGAATGCTGCGTGGTAGCATTTCACGACAATACGAAATGTGGTATTGGCTGCGCGCCGGTGCAAGATACCTCCGGCCCCGCCCAATCAGGCCCATTTTTGGGCGCCGCAGACGTGCAGACGGTAGATAATGTCCGAACAGGAACAGGCCGATATCCGCCTCGAATATTCTCGGCTGAAGCAAGAGCATGCCGATTTCGACGCGGCGATCAACGCGATGATCGCCATGGGCTGCGACCCTCTGCAGATCCAGCGCATGAAGAAGAAAAAACTTTTCCTGAAAGACCGGCTGATGGCGCTGGAAGACCGGATCATCCCCGACATCATCGCGTGAGCGAATCCACTTACCGTCGCGGCAAATCCTGCTCATCCCGTGATCGAAAGCCTTGCGGCGCGTTCGCGCAGCAGGGCAATGAGATGGCCGGTCTTCTCCTCGGAAGTGTCGATGGGAACCACCAGGCATATCGTCGCCTCGACCTTGCCGGCAGCTGAAAAGACCGGCGCTGCAAGGCATTTTGTATAGGCGTCGACAAGACCGGAGGTCACACAGTAGCCGGCAGACCCGGCCGTGACGATATCTTCTATGAAGTCGTCCAGCAGCAATCTGCGGCCGTCCGGCAGGACGAGATCGTCCTCAGACACCATGTCTTCGATCACGGCCCGTTCGAAACCGGCGAGTAGCAATCGCCCGGAAGCGGTCCAGGGAAGCGGGATCTGCAAACCTGTGGCCGAACTGATCCGGAACGGCCTGGTGCCCGGGCTTGAATGGACAATCGTATAGCGGCCGCTTTGCAGCATACACAATTCAGAGGTCTCGCCCGTCTCGCGCGACAGATTGTCGACTTCCTGACGCCCTCTCCTGAGCAAGTCGTTGCCGCGCACATAGTCCATTCCGTAGAGATAAAGCCTCTTCCCGAAATAGACCCGATTGCCGTCGACGGCCATTTCCAGCAGGCCTGCATCCACGAGCGAGCGCACAAGCGTGTAGATCGTCGAGCGCGGCGCATTCACTCCTTTGGCGAGATCGCCAATCCCGATCGCTCGCTGGTTCGCGTGAAGAAACTCCAGGATATGGAGCACCCGGTTGAGACCCTTCTCGCGGGAACTCGCAATCTTGTCTTCGTCCGGACCAGCTTCCGACCGCGCTGCCAAGGCATTGCCATCTTGCATTACTGATTCCTGATGCTAGTATCTGTCTTGTACAGGATACATGTGTCTTTTGTAAGAGACAATCCAGCAGATCACTGGCGCATGTATCGCCAAGGGGAACACAACACGAAGGAGGTCGCCGTGAACGACACATCCAAAAGACGTGAATTTCTGAAACTGGGAATGGCAGGGCTTGCAACGGCCGGAGTGGTGGGCGCAGCAGCAACGATCGATGTTCAGAAGGCGGCAGCGCAAGCTGCACCGGACAGCCTGCTGCGCACTGTTCTTGAGCGCGGCAAGGTGATCGTCGGCACCGGCAGCACCAACGCGCCCTGGCACTTCGAAAACGATGCCGGCGAGCTGGTCGGCATGGACATCACCATGGGGCGCATTCTTGCCAAGGGGCTTTTCGACGATACGACCAAGGTCGAATTCGTCATGCAGGATCCGGCACAGCGCATTCCGAACGTGACCACCAACAAGGTCGACATCTCGATCCAGTTCATGACCATGACCGCCCAGCGCTCGCAGCTTATCCACTTCTCCCGGCCCTATTACGTCGAAGGCATCGCCTTGCTGACCCTTCCGAACGCCGAAAACAAGACTTTCGACAAGCTGCTTGCCGGCGGTTCGGCGACACGGATTTCCATCCTGCAGAACGTCGATGCCGAGGCAAATGTGCGAATCGTCCTGCCGGAGGCGCAGGTGATGCAGATAGACACGCAGGCCAACGTGCTGCAGGCACTGGAATCGAAGCGCGTCGACGGCGCCGCCGTCGATCTGTCGACGGTCCGCTGGCTCGCCTCGCGTAATCCGGACAAATACTTCGATGCCGGCAAGAGCTGGTTCTCGATGCTTTACGGCGCCGCACTTCGGCAAGGCGACCTCGACTGGCTGACCTTCGTCAACACGACTTTCACCACCGCCATGTTCGGCCATGAGACGGCGCTCTATGACGCTGCATTCAAGGACTATTTCGGACAGGAGCCGCCGGCGCGCCATCCCGGCTTCCCGGTCATCTGATGCAAGCTGGCGGAAGGGCGCGCCCTTCCGCCTCCTTCTCGTCGACGGCCCTCGATATCACAGGGACACATGGGCTATACCCTAAACTTCAACCTGATCTGGCGGCATTTCGACAAGCTCTGGGGAGGGCTGCTGCTCAGCCTCGAGCTGGCCGTGATCTCCATCGCGATCGGCATCGTCATCGGGCTGCTTCTGGCGGTCTGGTACGTGTCGGCCGGGCGTGCGGTGCGGACCGTCATCGCCGCCTATGTCGAGTTCATCCGCAACGTGCCGCTGATCCTGCTCGTCTATCTCGTCTTCTACGGCCTGCCGACGGTGGTCGACATCGCCTATAGCGCGCAGACCTCATTCATTGCCACGCTGTCGCTCTATAGCGGCGCTTATCTGGTCGAGGTGTTCCGCTCGGGGCTCGAAGCGGTTCCGCGCGGGCAGCTCGACGCCGGCAAGGCGATCGGCCTGACGCCCTGGCAAAGGTTGGTCCATGTGCGCCTGCCGACGATGTTGCGGATAACGCTGCCCGCACTTTCCAACACGTTCCTATCGCTGTTCAAGGACACGTCCGTTGCCTCGGTCATTTCCGTGCCCGAGCTCACCTACGGCGCCCAGTGGATCAACTTCAACACCTTCCGCATCGTCGAGGTCTATCTTGTAGTGACGGCGATGTACCTCTTGACCGGCTATGCGCTTCTTTATGCGCTTCGGCTTGTCGAGCGCCGGTTCAGGGCGGCGCACTAGGATGCTTGGCCAGATCGCCTATGCCTTGCCTTTCCTGGCCCAGGGTTTTGCCGTGACACTATGGGTGTCGCTGCTGGTCGTGGTGTTGTCGCTCGTCGCCGGCGTGATGATGGGCGTCGGCCTTATCTATGGCCCGGCTCCGCTGCGCTGGGCGGTGCGGATTTTCAGCGACACCATACGTGGCATTCCGATCCTGGTGCTCATCTTCTTCGTCTATTACGGCCTGCCTGCCGTCGGCATCCATCTGGAATCCTTCTGGGCAGCCGTGCTGGCACTCACCCTGTTCAAGACGGCGCAGGTCATCGAGTATCTGCGCGGTGCGGTCGGTTCCATACCGAAGGGGCAGTCCGAAGCGGCGATGGCGATCGGGCTGACCTTTCGCCAGCGACTGGCTTACGTCATCTTCCCGCAAGCGTTCAGGCGCTTCCTGCCGCCTTGGATCAATGGCGTCACCGATGCGGTGAAGGGCAGCGCGCTGGTCTCGCTGCTCGGCATCACCGACCTGATGCACGCCATCAACCAGGTCATCGGCCGCACCTACGAGGCGATGCCGCTCTACATCCTCGGTGCGGTCATCTACTTCGTCGTCAATTACGCCCTCTCCCTGGCCAGCCGACGGTTGGAGCGGCGTTTCTCCTTTATCCGGGAATAGCAAGATGTCCATCGCCCCGCCCGCCAATCCGGCGCTTCTCGATGTCTCCGAGGTTTCCAAATCCTTTGGATCCGTCGAGGTCCTGCGCTCCGTCAGCCTGCAGGTGACACGCGGCGAGGTGGTGACTGTCATCGGACCTTCCGGCAGCGGCAAGACCACGCTGCTGCGCTGCGTCAACTTCCTGGAGAGCTACGACAGCGGCTCCATCCGCATCGACGGCAAGGAGGTCGGTTTCCGCGACACAGGAACACGCCAGCGCCGCAGCGAGCGCGACCTGGCGAAGATGCGCGCCGAAACCGGAATGGTGTTCCAGAGTTTCAATCTGTTCCCGCATCTGACGGCGGCCGGCAACATCATGCTTGGCCTGCGCAAGGTGCGCGGCAAGAGCAGTACCGAAGCACGTGCCATTGCCGAGCACTGGCTCGGCCGGGTCGGCCTCGCCCACAAAGCCGACAGCCTGCCCGCCGAGCTTTCCGGCGGTCAGCAGCAGCGTGTCGGCATCGCCCGGGCGGTGGCGATGGAGCCGAAAATCCTGCTTCTCGACGAGATAACATCCGCGCTCGACCCGGAGCTCGTCGGCGAGGTGCTCGAGGTCGTGCGCAGCCTGGCGGAGGACGGCATGACAATGGTGATGGTCACGCACGAGATGGCCTTTGCGCGCGACGCCTCGAGCCGCATCGTCTTCATGGCGGATGGCGGCGTCAGCGCCGCAGGCCCGCCTGCCGAGATTCTGGGCGCTGAGATCGAAAATGAGCGTCTCCGCAGTTTCCTGGCGCGGTTTCGTGCCTCGCATTTCTGACATCCGGACGGCGAAAGCTGTCGCAAGGAGCCTTTCATGACGCCTTACATCCGGCTCGCCGAATTGGGCCTGACGCTGCCCGAGCCGCCGGCGCCGATCGCCAACTTCGTCACCCACGCCGAAAGCGGACGGCTGATCTTCCTCTCCGGCCAGGGGCCGTTGCGCGCCGACGGCACGCTTTGCACCGGCAAGGTGGGCGAGGACGTCACTGTTGAAGAGGCTTATAAGCATGCCCGTCTCACCGGCCTGAACCTGCTCGCCGTCATGCACGCCGCGGCAGGCGACCTCGGCCGCGTCGTGCGCGTCGTCAAGCTGCTTGGCTTCGTCAACGCGATCCCGACCTTCAGTGACCATCCGAAAGTGGTCAACGGCTGCTCCGATCTTTTCGCCGCTGTCTTTGATAATATCGGCGGGCACGCCCGCTCGGCGATCGGTGTCGGCTCATTGCCGGGCAACATCACTGTCGAAATCGAGGCGGTGGTCGAGATCGCCGCCTGATGTCTACCAAATGGGATCCGCAAAAATGAAAACCTATTCGGCAAACGGCTCCAACACGACAATTCGCGAACGGCTGGGCCTTCGCCCGATCATCAACGTTTCCGGCACGATGACAGCGCTCGGCGCCTCGATCATCGTCCCGGAAGCGATCGCCGCGATGTCGGAGATCGCGTCGCAGTGGGTGGAGATGGACGATCTGCAACGCGCCGCAAGCACGGTCGTCGCGCACCTCACAGGAGGCGAGGCCGGCTTCGTCACGGCTTGCTGCGCCAGCGGCATCACCATGGCGATTGCCGGCACGATGACCGGCACCAACCTACTCGCGATCGAGCGGCTGCCGGACGACACGGAGGGCCTCAAGTCCGAGGTCATTGTCCAGCTCGGTCACATCGTCAACTACGGCGCGCCGATCGACCAGTCGGTCCGGCTTGCCGGGGCCAGGACCGTACCGGCCGGCACGGTCAGCGTGACGCAGGACTATCATGTGCGCGAGGCGATCTCCGACCGTACCGCGGCAGGCCTCTATGTCGTTGCGCACCACACCGTGCAATACGGCATGCTTTCGCTCGAGGAATTCTGTGAAATCTGCCATGCCAGGGGCGTCCCGGTGATCGTTGACGCCGCCTCCGAATACGATTTGCGCGGCTTTCTCGCACGCGGCGCCGACATCGTCGTCTATAGCGGGCACAAATTCCTCAGCGGACCAACAAGCGGCATCGTCACCGGGCGCAAGGATCTGGTGCGGGCCGCCTATCTGCAGAATCGTGGCGTTGCTCGGGCGATGAAAATCGGCAAGGAAAGCATCGCCGGCACCATGGCCGCTCTGGAGGCCTGGGAGCGGCGCGACCATGCCGGTATCCGCAAGCGGGAAGAAGTGGCTTTGCATCTGTGGAGAGACGCATTGCAAGGGCTGCCCGGTATCGCCGCGCATGTCATTCCCGATCCGACCGGCAATCCGCTCGACCGCCTGCAGGTGTTTGTTACGCCCGAAAGCAGGTTCACCGCCGCCGGCCTTGCCTCGGCGCTGGCGGCAGGTTCGCCTCCCATTATCGTCCGCAACCACGAGGTCGAGCGCGGTCACTTCTTCCTCGACCCCTGCAACCTTCATCCTGGCGAGGCGGAGATCGTCGCCGAGCGCCTACGGGCAGTGTTGAGCGCAAGTGACCGTCCTGCGGATGCCATGAAGTCGGCTCGCAAGGATAGCGCCGGCGCCTTGCGCTGGCCGGATTAGGTAACATGGCGCCATACGCCTGAATGCTGCGCCGAGGCATGGTATCCTTGCCGTCGATCCCGAATTCCGCTAATGCGCGCCTTTGCCGCCGGGAGCAGAAGCTTGGACGATCACCGTGCCGACGTCGCCATCATCATGGGCAGCCAGTCCGACTGGGCGACGATGCGCCACGCCGCCGAAACGCTGGAGGCGCTAGGTATCCCGCACAAGCGGCTGATCGTCTCGGCCCACCGAACCCCCGACCGGCTCTATGACTTTGCCAAGGGCGCCAAGGCGGCCGGCTTTCGGGTAATCATCGCCGGCGCCGGCGGTGCGGCGCACCTGCCCGGAATGACGGCGGCGATGACGCCGCTCCCCGTTTTTGGCGTGCCGGTAGAATCTAAGGCGCTTTCCGGACAGGACTCGCTGCTCTCTATCGTGCAGATGCCGGCCGGCATTCCGGTCGGCACGCTGGCCATCGGCAAGGCGGGCGCCACCAATGCCGCCCTTCTGGCTGCGGCCGTGCTGGCGCTGACTGACGAAAAGCTCGCCGCCCGGCTTGATGCCTGGCGCGCCGCCCAGACCGCCAAGGTCGCCGCCGAGCCCACGGACACGCAATGAGCCTGCCTGCGGGATCGACCATCGGCATCATCGGCGGCGGCCAGCTCGGCCGCATGCTGGCCATGGCCGCGGCTCGCCTCGGCTATCGTACCGTCGTGCTGGAGCCGCAGCCGGATTGCGGCGGCACAGGTCGCCAACCGGCAGATTGCCGCCGCCTATGACGACACGGCTGCGCTCGCCGAACTGGCGGCAGTCAGCGCCGTCGTCACCTATGAGTTCGAGAACGTGCCGGTCATGGCCGCCAGCGCGCTTGCCGTCACAGTCCCGGTCTATCCGCCGGCACGCGCGCTGGAAGTGGCGCAGGACCGGGTGGCGGAGAAGAAATTCCTCAACGGCATCGGCATTCCCACGGCAGATTTCTGTCCCGTCGACAATGACGACGAGCTGACGGCGGCGCTGAAAAAGTTCGACGGCAGCGGCATATTGAAGACGCGGCGCATGGGCTATGACGGCAAGGGCCAGCGCGTGTTCCGCAACATGGAAACGGGTGGCTTTGCCGGCACCTGCGAGTCGATGGGCAACGTGCCGTTGATCCTCGAATCCTTCGTCGGCTTCGAACGCGAGATTTCGGTGATCGCGGCGCGCGGCATGGACGGTTCGCTCGCCGCCTATGATCCGGCAGAAAACGTCCACCGGGACGGCATCCTGCACAGCTCGACCCTGCCGGCCAGGATAGGGTCCGAAACCGCCGCTGCAGCGCAGGCGGCGGCGGCAAAAATACTTGCGGCGCTCGATTATGTCGGCGTCATCGGTATCGAGTTCTTTGTCCTTGCCGACGGCGCGCTGCTGGCCAATGAGATCGCGCCGCGCGTCCACAATTCCGGCCACTGGACGGAAGCCGCCTGCACCGTCTCGCAGTTCGAGCAGCACATTCGCGCCGTCGCCGGCCTGCCGCTGGGAAATCCCGGCCGCCATCTCAACTGCGTCATGGAGAACCTGATCGGCGACGATGTCCTGCGCGTCCCGGCCCTGCTCGCCGAGCCCGATCTGATGCTGCATCTCTACGGCAAGGCCGAAGCGCGTCCCGGCCGCAAGATGGGCCATTTTACGCGAATGAGCCGTCACCGTTGAGGCCAGGGGGCGCCCCTCTACTGCCGTAGATAGAGCAGAAACTCAAAATCCGCCACACTGGCTTCAACCATGAAGCATGCTGCGGTTGACACGGGCAAGGCTCCTCGTTTATGAGCCACGCACAAGTTGAGAGGCGCGCTTTCCGAGCGCGCCTTAATAATTCGGCCCAAGCGGGCCCAGACCGACGGGCAAGACCATGAAGATCAAGAATTCGCTCAAGGCGCTCAAGGCGCGTCACCGCGACAACCAGCTGGTTCGCCGCAAGGGCCGCGTCTACATCATCAACAAGACCGCTCCGCGCTACAAGGCACGCCAGGGCTGAGTCTTTTCGCGTGGGGGTGCCTGCCTCCGCGCTTGCATGATTTGCCGGCCTGCCGGCCCTTTCACGCTAAATTCAGTTTGACGATCTGCTGTCCGGGGTTAGATTCCGGTCATGCGGATTCTCTTTGCATTCTTCGCGGCGCTTTTTCTTTTCGGTTCCGCCTCGCTTCCGGCTCAAGCGGACGATGCGGTCGCCCCTCCGATTGCCACGACCAGGGAGGCAAGGCTCGACCAGCTGTTTGTCGACCTGAAGCGCGAGCGCAATGAAAAGGCCGCCGAGCGCATCGCCGCGCGCATCTCGCACGAGTGGTCGCAATCCGGCAGCGCCTCGATCGACCTGATGATGCAATGGTCGCAAAAGGCGGCCGAAGAAAAAAAGTTCGACGTGGCGCTCGACTTCCTCGACCAGGTGGTGACCTTGCAACCGGCCTATGCGGAAGGCTGGAACCGGCGTGCCACCGTGCATTTCATGATGAATAACTTTGGGAAATCGATGGCGGACATCGACCGCACGCTGCAGCTCGAGCCGCGCCATTTCGGCGCACTGTCCGGCCTGGCGCAGATCATGGCCGTAACCGGCCACAAGCAGTCGGCGCTGGAAGCGTGGCAGCGCGTGCTCAGTATCTACCCGATGATGCGCAGCGCGCAGGATCAGGTCGGCACGCTTTCGGAAGAACTTGCCGGCGAAGGAATTTAATACCGGCAGGCCAGTGCGCCTCGACTGCGACGCTGCCACGGTAATTTCAAACTGTTGTCCTCTTGCGGTGGTCATGCCATTGCAATCTAGCTAGACCTATCTCGGCACTGCTTGCCGGTGAGCGCCAGGTGTGGTTTCCTGTCGGGGGTCAGGGGGGTTAGGCAATCATGATTGCAGCTTATATCGATGAATTTATAATGTTTTGCGTCGGCCTATGGATGTCGGGCATCGGCTACGGGTTTCTCCAGATGCCAAACCAACCCCAGGCTGGACAACGGGCCTGGTTGGCACGCCTTCCCAGCCATTTCAAATGGATGGGGCCGCTCTTGCTGATAATCTCGATCGTACTCGCCGTCGCCTCACCGACTTGATTCGGTCGCAGCCAGTAAGTCGCTGCGCTCATGGTCCCATAGAGGCAAGGCGTCAGCTTGGTGAATTTGCCGTTGAGCGGCTTAAAAGCTCGTCCCGTTGAAGTGATTCATGCGACGCGCTTTGGATGTCTGTTTTCATCCCAAGATCGCTGCGCATTTTGGGCGACTTGCATTAGCCTCTGGCCTGCACGTCCGATCCGACATAGGCGATGCGCAGCATGTTGGTGGAGCCAGGCGTCCTCAGCGGCACGCCGGCCGTGATGATGACCCGATCGCCCGGCTTGCCGAACCCTTCATCCAAAGCGATGCGGCAGGCGCGGTCGACCATGTCGTCGAGGTCGATGGCGTCGGGCGAGACGACGCAATGCGTACCCCACAGAAGCGACAGCCGCCGCGCCGTGTTGACGATCGGCGACAGCGCGACGATCGGCACCTGCGGCCGCTCGCGCGCGGCGCGCAGGCCGGTCGTGCCCGACGCCGTATAGCTGATGATCGCCGACAGTTTCAGCGTCTCGGCGATTTCGCGGGCGGCGAGCGAGATGGCGTCGGCGCCGGTCGCTTCCGGCTCCGAGCGCTGCGCATTGATGATGCCGGCATAGGTCGGGTCGATTTCGACCTTGCTGGCGATGCGGTTCATCATCGCCACTGCCTCGACCGGGTAGGCGCCGGCCGCGGACTCGGCCGAGAGCATGATAGCGTCGGCGCCTTCGAACACGGCGATCGAGACGTCCGACACCTCGGCGCGGGTCGGCACCGGCGCGGTGATCATGGATTCCAGCATCTGCGTGGCGATCACCACCGGCTTGCCGGCGCGGCGCGCGGCGCGGGTGATCTGCTTCTGGATGCCGGGCACGGCTTCAAGAGGCATTTCGACGCCGAGATCGCCGCGGGCAACCATCAAGGCATCCGAAAGTTCGATGATCTCGGCCAGCCGGGCGACGGCCTGAGGCTTTTCGATCTTGGCCATGATGAGCGCCCGGCCGCGTGCGATCTTGCGCGCTTCGGCCAAATCCTCCGGACGCTGGACAAATGACAGCGCCACCCAGTCGACGCCGGTGGCCAACACCGCATCGAGATCCCTGCGGTCCTTTTCGGTCAGCGCGCCGACCGGCAGGTCGGTGTCGGGCAGGCTGACGCCCTTCTTGTCGGAGATGCTGGTGCCGGCGACGACGATGCAGACGATCGCCTTGCCGTCGCTCTTCACCGCCTTCAGCTCGAGCTTGCCGTCGTCGATCAAAAGGCGGTGACCGGCCTCGACCGATCTCAGGATTTCCGGGTGGGGCAGATAGACCCTGGTCGAATTGCCGGGCTCGGGATTGTCGTCGAGCGTGAAGGTCTGGCCGAGTGTCAGCGTCTCTTTGCCGTTGGCAAACTTGCCGACCCGCAGCTTGGGCCCCTGCAGATCGGCGAGAATGCCGATCGGCCGGCCGACCGCTTTCTCGACGGTGCGGATGCGACCGACAAGTGTGCGCATCAATTCATGATCGGTGTGGCTCATATTGATGCGAAACACGTCGGCGCCGGCTTCGAAGAGCTTCTTCAGCATGTCCTCTGAGGAGGAGGCCGGACCGATAGTGGCGAGTATCTTGACCTTGCGGCTGCGTCTCATTGACTGTTTGTTCCCGGGGCGGCTGGAACGCCCCCCGTTGCGGGGTCATCGGTCAGCTGGACCATCCAGCTTGCCTGCTCGCCCGTGTCATATTCCTGGAATCCGGCGCGCTGGAAGCCCCGGGCGACGCAATCGGTAACGCCGGCGATTTTGAACTCTTTTTCGGCCACGCACATGTTGATCGGGCCATCCCAGCGCCCGCCGCGCTCGGCGTCTTCTGCATAAAGATAGTAAAATCTTGATGACAGCGGCCCTTCGATCAGCGTCTTGCAGCTCGATCCCTCGATGTGCCACCAGCCTTCGGTGATCCAGCCGGCTTTGGCGCGATAGCCGATGCCGACGCCGACCAGGTTCTGCGTGGCGTTGCAGACACGGAAATCGGCGCGCGCCGGCGAGGCCGCAACCATCGCGGCGAGGCCCACAGCAAGGGTGAGGAGCGGCATGGCGAAGGCATAGCGCACGCGCGGCCTGCCGGCGGAACCCATCCTGAAATCCCTCAAGAACCACATTCGCATCTCTCAACGCCCCTTTTCGGAAAAGTCCGGGCGCATGTCAACGCGCCCTTTTGCTCAATTCCAATCGATTTAGAAAGGCTTCGGCGCACGATCTTTTGCCTTCCGCCAGATTTCCGCAGAAACCGTGGCCAAACGACGGCATTGCGTAATCATCCCCTTCGTGGAATGACGATACCATCCTCCCCGGAAGCCAGCGAACAGACCATTTCCCGCCGATGACCCGATCCACAGTTTTCGCGCCTTTCGACATCGTCGAGGGCGACCGCAAGCGAGGCATCGTGCTTTTGGCCGATCACGCCCGTCGCGACTTGCCGGAAGAGTATGGCAGCCTCGGCTTGCCGGCGGCGGAATTCGATCGCCATATCGCCTACGACATCGGTGTCGAGACGGTGACGCGCGAACTGGCAGCTTTCCTCGGCGTGCCGGCGGTACTCGCCAATTTTTCGCGACTTCTGATCGATCCCAATCGCGGCGAGGACGATCCGACGCTGATCCGCCAACTCTATGACGGCACCGTCATTTCGGGAAATTATCCACTTGCCTTGAAAGAACGTGAAAGGCGGCTCGACCGCTTCTATTGGCCCTATCACGATGCGGTCGGCGCTATGATCGCCTCGGTGGCACAGGCTTCCGCAAGCGCGCCCTTCATCTTTTCGGTACATTCCTTCACCCCATTCATGCAGGGATTCGTGCGCCCTTGGCATGTTGGTGTCTTGTGGGATCGCGACGACCGGGTGGCGCGACCGCTGATCGAAATGCTTGCCGAGGACAAAAGCCTTATCGTTGGCGACAACGAGCCCTATGACGGCGCATTGCGCGGCGACACCATGTTCAGGCATGCCATAGTCAACGGCTTTGCCCATGCGCTGATCGAAATCCGTCAGGACCTGATCGCCGGTCGGAAGGATGCGGTCGCCTGGGCCGAACGGCTGGCGCCGATCGTTGACGCGATCAACCGCCGTCCCGATATACATCACGTCAAACGATTCGGCTCGCGCACCGGGCCGCTGTAAGGAGGTTTCGATGACGGAACTCAGCGACGCGCAAAAACGCGATTGCGAAGCCGCCGCCTTCCGCCGGCTGGTCGCGCATCTGCGCGAACGCACGGACGTGCAGAACATCGACCTGATGAACCTCGCCGGCTTCTGCCGCAACTGTCTCTCCAACTGGTATCGCGACGCCGCGGAGGCGGGGGGCGTCGATCTCAGTAAGGACCAATCGCGCGAGATCATCTACGGCATGCCCTATGCCGAATGGCAGGCGCTCAACCAGACTGATGCCTCCGATGCCAAGAAGGCGGAGTTCGAGGCAAGAGGCCCCAGGGATCACTAACCGATCGCTGTCATCAACCTCGAGTTCAAGCGAGTCGCTTGGCCCAAGCACTTTCAAGAACGAGCGCTTGACCGAGGATTGAATCGATCTAATTTGCCGCGCGAAGCTATTGTGGCACCGGATTCTACACGATGGACACGCTAAAAATCATGCAGACCGCCATTCGTGGACGATGGGCCGTGGCGGCCATCTTCCTCGCCAATGGTTTTCTGACCGGCGCCTGGGCGCCGCAGATCCCGGTGGTCCTGACCCGGCTGGATATCAGCAAATTTACGCTTGGCCTGCTGATCTTGCTGTTCGGCGCCGGCGCGGTCACAGCCATGACTTGGTGCGGCCACCTGATCTCCAGGCATGGTTCGCGCACCGTGCTGCGCTGGTTCGGTCTCATCGGCAGCTTCGGCCTGCTGGTTGTGGCGCTTGCCCCCAACGTGCCGCTGGCGGCCATAGCCATGTTCATCTTCGGCGGTTCGATCGGCGGCATGGATGTCGCTATGAACGCCAATGCGGTCGTGGTGGAACGGCGGTTGTCCCGCGCCATCATGTCGTCCTCGCACGGCTTCTGGAGCCTTGGCGGTTTCACCGGCGGCGCTCTCGGCGGCTTCGCCATCCAGAACTACGGTCATCTCGCCCATTCGATGGTCGTGACAGCTCTCGCTTTCGCAGTGATTGCAGTGGCAGTCCGCTACCTGATCGCCGAGGATAAGCCTCAGGTGACCAACCATCACAAATTCGCGCTGCCTGGAAATCCGCTGGTCTATCTGGTCGGACTGATGGCGCTGCTGACGATGATCTCCGAGGGTGCGGTACTCGACTGGGCGGCGCTTTACCTGCAACAGGAACTCGGCACCGACCTTGCCATAGCGGGTTTGGCCTACGCCGCTTTTTCCGGCGTCATGGCCGTCATGCGCTTCGCTGGCGACGGAGTCCGCAACCGTTTCGGTGCCGTGACGACGCTGCGCGTCTCGGCGCTTGTCGCCGCCGCCGGCATGCTGGTGGCTGGGCTGGTGCCCTCGCCCTGGCTCGCCATCTCAGCCTTTGCCTTTTGCGGCTTTGGCATCGCCAATATGGTGCCGATCCTGTTTTCGGCCGGTGGCAACCAGGAAGGCATGTCATCCGGCACCGGCATGAGCGTCGTCACCACCATGGGCTATTCCGGCATTCTGGTGGCGCCTTCGGCAATCGGCTTCATCGCCGAGCATTCAAGCTTCGGTCCGATCTTCGTGGCTTTGTCGGGACTGCTGGTCGTCGTATTTTTGATGGCCGGGCTCGCTCACCGCGCCGAATTCGCGCCCGACCCAGCACCAGCCGAATAGCGTTTCAACTCCTCACAGAGGAAATCCGCGACACGGCGGATGCGCACGCTGGTGCGCACGTCCCGGTGCATGGCCAGCCATACCGGCAGCGTCGGCAGCGCGAGGGCCGGCAGCACTGTCTCCACCAGCGGATCGCGATCGGCCAGCGGCTCCTGGCCGAAGCCGATGCCGTTTCCCGCCCGCACCGCCTCCCAAAGCACGATTTGGTTGTCGGTCCTGAAGCGGAAGGCATTGCGGGTGAGCAGGACACCAAACTGGGCAAAGCCGCGAATGATCGCATCGCTGCGGTCGAAGCCGATCAGATCGTGGCCGGCAAGATCGCCGGGTTCGCGCGGACGGCCACGCCGGTCGAGATAGGATTTTGCCGCGCAGGCGCGGAGCGGAATGTCTGCCACTTTACGCGCCACCAATTCGTTCTGCGCCGGCTTCACCATGCGGATGGCAATGTCTGCATCGCGGCGCAAGAGATTCTCGACCTGGTTCGACGCGACGATCTCGACCTCGATGCCGGGTTCCTCGGCGCCCAGCCGAGCCGTCATCTCGGGCAGGACATAGGCAGCCACCACCTCGCTGGCGGCAACGCGTACCGTGCCTTCGATCGCCTCGACCGATCCCAGCGCCAATAGCGAAAAGGCGCTTGCCTGCTCGCTCACTGCCCGGCCGCGTTCGTAGAGCGTGCTGCCGGCTTCGGTCAGCGCATAGCCGCGCCGCCCGCGCCGGAACAGGGTGACGCCGAGCGCCTGCTCCAGCTCGGCGATATGGCGGCCGAGCGTCGGCTGGCTTGCAGCCAGCTTGCGCGCGGCAGCGGACAGGCTGCCGGTTTCCGCCACTGTGACGAAACTCTTGATCAGGTTCCAGTCGAATTCCATTCAAAACTGAATATCACGTCGCAAAATTCAGTCAATTTCTATTCGTTTGCGGACGGATCATATTGTGACTGTAACGCAAACACGGAGACGAAAAATGACTAAGATCGCAATTCTGGGTGCCAATGGCCGGCTCGGCCGCGTGGTGGCCAAGGCCTTCATCGACGCTGGCTATGAAGTCCGCGCCATCACCCGCAGCGGCAAGATCGCGGCAGAACTCACAGGCGCCATCGCCGTCGCCGGCGACGGGCTCGATCGCGAAGCGCTTATCCGCGCCACCGAAGGCGTCGACATCATCTTCAACGGCCTCAACCCGATCTACACCGACTGGGGCAAGTGCCTGCCGATGGCCGAGAATGTCATGGCCGCGTGCCGGGCGAACGACGCATTGCACCTCGCTCCCGGTAGCGTTTACAATTACGGCTCGCCGATGCCGGAGGTCATCACCGAAGACACGCCGTTCCACCCGACGACCGAAAAGGGCCGCATCCGCGTCGCCATGGAAGACCTCTTTCGGCGCGAGGCCGAAGCGGGTCGAGTGCGCACCATTCTGCTGCGGGCCGGCGATTTCTTCGGCGGCACCGGCAGCGGAGCGTGGTTCGATCTGATCGTCGCCGCCAAGATGGACAAGGGCGTCTATACCGCTCCCGGGCCGGTCGATCTCGTGCATGAATGGGCCTACCTTCCGGACTTGGCCAAGGCGTTCGTCGGGCTAGCCGAGAATCTCGACAAGCTCGGCTCCTACGAATCGCTGAACTTTCCCGGCCACGCCGTTACCGATCTCGAGATCAAGGCGGCCGCGGAAAAAGCGCTCGGGCGCACGCTGAAACTGACGTCGATGCCGTGGTGGGTGCTGCGCGCTGGCAGCCCGTTCGTGGCAATGTGGCGCGAGATCGTCTCGATGTCCTATCTGCGCTTCGAACCGCACCGGCTGGTCTCGGCAAGGCTGGAAGGCATCATCGGCACGATCCCGCATACGCCCCTGCATAAGGCGGTGGCAGGCGCTCTCGATGATCTCAGTGTCGCCACGATTGACGGCGTTTCGAAAGCTGCCTGAAAACGGAGAGTGGTCACTACCCAGCGGATGATCCGAACCGAAGGCTCGGAAAGGACCAAGCGAAAATCAAATGCTACAGCGCTGCGCCCTCAGAAGGCGCGCAGCGCTGTACCTTGTCGAGCGCACCAAACTCCCGGTCAAATCCTGCCCATCAGCAGCAACACCAGCAGCACGATCAGGATGACGCCGACGATGCCGGAGGGACCATAACCCCAGGAACGCGAATGAGGCCATGCCGGCACCGCGCCGATCAAAATGAGGATCAGAATGATGACGAGAATGGTGCTGAGCGTCATGAGAAACTCCCCGCTTTGAGGTGTCGCATGACAGACAATGCAAAAGGCCGCTGGGTTGTTCCCGGCGGCCTTTTCTTTGCGCGATCAGAATACGCTCGGCACTCCAAGCAAAGTTGGCCTATTCGGCGGCCTTCGGGAAGGCGATCGCCGGCTCGTCAAGCGAGCCCGGTCTTGCGGGCGTCTCGACAGTCGCCCCGACTGTCTTGCCGCGCCGGAACACCCGACGGAAGAATGCATAGAAGCGGCTGTTCTTACTGCGCGTGAACACCATCAGCATCGACGGTGTCACCACCAGCGTCAGCAAGGTGGCGAAGGACAGGCCGAAGACGATCGCCGACGACAGCGATATCCACCATTGCGTCGACGGCGCGTTGATCGTCGTCTCGTGATGGAAGATTTCGAGACCGAGGCCGAAAGCGATCGGCAGCACGCCGAGGATCGCCGACACCGCCGTCAGCACGACCGGCCGGGCACGCTCACGGCAGGTCTGCAGCACCGCGTCCATCTTGTCCCAGCCCTCTTCGCGCAGCCGGTCATAAGTGTCGATCAGCACGATGTTGTTGTTCACCACCACGCCGGCGAGCGCGATGACGCCGATGCCCGACATGACGATGCCGAACGCCTCTCCTGTCAAAAGCAATCCCAGGAACACCCCGACCGTCGCCATAACCACGCAGGACAGCACCAGCCAGACGCTGGTGAACTTGTTGAACTGCATCAGAAGCACCAGGAAGATCAGGAAGATCGCGGCACCGAAGGCCTTGCTGAGGAAGGCGCTGGCCTCGGCGCTATCCTCGTTCGAGCCGGCAAGCTTCCAGCGTATGCCGCTGCCGAGATCCATATCGGCGACAGCCTGGGTGACCTGCTGCTGGACAGAAGCGACTTGCTCGCCGGCGGCGACATTGGCCTGGACAACCACGGTGCGCGCGCCGTCGATGCGGTTGAGGATACCGACGGTCGGCTCGGGCTTGCGCACGACGAAATTCGAGATCGGCACCGACCCTTGCGAAGTCTGCACCCTGAGGTCGTCGAGTGTCGACAGCGTGCGCCGGTCCTCGGGCAGGCGCAGCCTGATGTCGACGGCGTCGTCAGCACCGGCTGGCCGGTATTCACTGAGCTTCAGCCCGTTCGTCACCAGTTGCACAACCGTTCCGACCGAGGTCGGGCTGATGCCGTATTGCGCCGCCTTGGCGCGATCGACGTCGAGCGCCCAGTCGACGCCGGGCGGCGGCAGGCCGTCGGAAATGTCGATGACGCCGGGCACCTTGGCAATGCGCGCGGCGACGGCGCGCGCCTTGTCGTCGAGACCTTTTGGGTCGACGGCCGAAAGCCTGATCTGGATCGGCTTGCCGGTGGGCGGGCCGGCCTCGGGCACGCGAACCTCGACGTCGACGCCGGGAATGCCGGCCATGACGCCGCGCAGTTCGTCCAGGATCGCGTTCGCCGATTTGCGCTCGCGCCAGTCGACGAACTCGTACTGGATTACGCCGACTACGTCTTCAGGAATGTCCTGACCGCCGCCTTGGGTCTTGCCGACACGGGTGTAGACCGATTTCACGCCCGGCCAGCCGAGAAGCCGGTTCTCGGCGGTCTTCGTGGCGGCATCCATTTCGGCGAGCGAAAGGTTGCCGCGGGCGTGCACATAGAGCAGGCCGTAGTCAGGCTCGACATTCGGGAAGAACTCGACGCCGGCGCCGTATTTCGAATAGGCAAAGCCGACACCGAACAAAAGGCCAACGGTGAGCAGAAGTACGGTAATGGGAAAGCGAACCGCCTGCTTGACCACGGCCATGTACCAGCCGTCGCGGTTGTCATTTTCGTGATGCGGCGGCGCCTTGGCGAACAGGGCGCCGAGCGCCGGCGCAAAGACCAGCGCATAGAGCATCGAGGCCGAAAGCGTGACGATCAGCGTGATCGGCATGTATTTCATGAAATCGCCGATGATACCCGGCCAGAACAGCAGCGGCGAGAAGGCGGCGATGCGCGTCATCGTCGCGGCGATAACTGGACCGGCCATGCGCTTGGCGGCAAGTGCGAAGGCCTCTGCCTTAGGCATGCCTTCGCTCATCCGCCGCTCGGCGAATTCGGTGACGATGATGGCGTCATCGACGAGCATGCCGACCGCCAGGATGAGGCTGAACAGCACGATCATGTTGATCGTGTAGCCCATCATGGCCAACAGCAGAATGCCGATCAGGAAGGACGATGGGATGGCCAGTCCGATCAGCAGCGATGCACGGCCCGAGAGCGCGTAGAGAATGACGATGAACACCAGGATCACGGCGATCATGACGTGATTCTGCAGATCGCCGAGCAACTGGTTGACGAAGACCGATTTGTCCTGCGTGTAGGTGACGTGCATACCTTCCGGCATGGTTTTTATGAAGGCATCGGACACGGCCCTCACCTGGGCGATCGTGTCGATCAGGTTAGAGCCGATGCGCTTCTTCACCTCGATGGCGATCGCCGGCTTGCCGTCGAGACGGGTCACCGTCTCGGCGTCCTTGAAGGTGGAGCGGACGGTGGCGATATCCTTGGCCTGCACCACGGCATTGGGGCCGGCGACGATCGGAAGCGCCGCCACGTCCTCCGGCGTCTCGATCAGCGACGGCACCTTGACCGCGTATTTGCCCTCGGATCCTTCGATGTTGCCGGCGGCGACAAGACTGTTGGAATCACCGACAGCACCGATCAGTTGCTCGAGCTGCAGCCCGTAGGAAGACAGTTTCATCGGATCGATGACGACTTCGACGAGATCGTCGCGGGCGCCCTGCAGCGAGCCCTCCAGCACGCCAGGCACTTCCTCGATGCGGTCGCGCAACTCGCGCGCCGCCGCCGTCAGCATGCGCTCGGGCACTTCGCCCGACAGGGTCACGACAAGGACGGGGAACTCGGAGACGTTTACTTCGGAGACTACAGGCTCCTCGGCAGCCTGCGGCAGGTCGGCCTTGCCATCCTGGACCTTGCTGCGCGTGTCCTGCAACGCCGTCGCCAGATCCGTCTGCGGGTGGAATTCGACCAGCACGTAACCGCCGCCCTGGAAGGCGGCCGAACGCATCTCCTTGAGACCTTTTAGGCTTTTCAGCTTGGCCTCCATCGGCCGCAGCAGAAGGCGTTCCGAATCCTCAGGCGAGATGCCCTGATAGATCAGGCTGACATACATCATGGGAATCGGAACGTCGGGTTCCGCTTCCTTCGGTGTCGACTGATAGGCAACCGCACCCGCAAGGATGAGGAAGACCAGGACCGAAATGGTCAGCCGGGCGTTGTTGATTGCGAGTTTTACGATATCCATGATTACTGCGTCCCGGCCGTCGCTTCGCCCAACAGCTTTTGGATGGTCGCCCGGTCGGCCTCGACCGGCTTGACCACTTCGCCTTCCTTCACCAGTTCCTGGCCGGCGACGATGATGCGCGCATCGACGGGGATGCCGCCGAGCACTAGGCCGGTTGGCGTGTCGTCGACCAGGTCGATGGGGAAGAACACGACCTTGTCGTCCTTGTCGACGGCGCGAATGCCGAGGTCGCCCTTGTCGCCCAGCGTCACCACGGAGCGCGGCAGAATGACGGCGTCGGTCGGCTGCGCGCTTAGCGCGATCTCGGCGGTCATCCCGGCCGGAATAGTGCCCTCGGGGTTGGGGATTGCGATCTCGACGCGGAAGGTGCGGGTGGCGGACGAGGCGTCGCGGCTGATATAGCGCACGGTGCCCTCGACATTCTGGCCGCTGACCAACCGGACATTCGCCTTGTCGCCGATCTTCAGATAGCCGAGATCGCGTTCGCTGACCTCGCCGCGGGCGATCACCGGATCAAGGCTCAGAATGGTCGCCACTTCGCCGCCCTGCATCACGGAACTGCCAAGCTCCACCGGCACTCGGTCGATGACGCCGTCGAAGGGCGCCTTCACTTCGTTGCGGTCAAGCTCGGCTTGCGCCGTCTCCAGCAGAGCCTGCGCCGAGGTCAAATTCGAGCGCGCCGTATCGAGTTGCAGCTTGGGCAGATTGCCGGTTTTCGCCAACCGCAACGCCGCGTCGAGTTCGGCCTGACGCTGAACCAGAAGCTGCTTGGCGTTGCTGACCGCCGAAAGCTTTTCCTCGGCTGCCAACATCAGCACGAGGTCGCCGGTCTTGACGCGCTGTCCCTGCTTGACCGGAAGCTTGTCGATGACGCCGGCGACGCGCGTCGCCAAGACCGCGCGCTTATCGGCTTCGGTCAGTCCGGAAATGCGGATGGCGCGCGCATACGTACGCCTGGGCGGAGTTATGGTCGCGACGGTGCGCAGGGGCGCCTTGGGCTGTTCTGCCTCACTGGGCTTGGCCTTGCTGGCGTCAGCCGCCTTTGGCTGCTCGACCTCCCCCGCCTTGGGTTCGTTGTCGGCGGCCGCGCTGCCGACGGACGAGAACTCGCCCGTCACCATCCATGCAGCGAACCCGACAAGCACAACAATGGCTGCAAGCTTGTGAAACCTGTATTTCGGCATCGTCGTTTTTCCAGTGCGCGGGGTTCGGCCAGGCCGCGTCTTCTAACTCGGGCGCGTCGCCGATATGGGTGCGCGCAAGGCCGTGTTCAACTTGCCGTGATCGGCGAATGAGCTTCTACATCAAAGTTGCACCGCAATATAGTCAGAAAAGTTGATGGGTAATACTTCGCTGGGCAGGATGCGCCCGCCGCCACGAGGCGCGCCGGATCAGCGCAGCCGTTCCGTCTGCCACATGGCGGTCGGCGCAGCGCGGATACGAAAGCAACCGCTAGACCGCGACCCTCGAACCCTTGGCTGCATCAACCGTCGTCGTTGCCGTGCCTTAGGCTTTCCTCTGCCGCTGGGGAGGCGCTATCGAAACGGCATGGCAGCAGCTGTCAGCATGATGGGAATATTTCA
>NZ_RZSW01000430.1:0-5422 GCF_003997375.1 Mesorhizobium sp. M5C.F.Ca.IN.020.29.1.1
GTCATAGAGCGTGCCCTGGAAAGTGGTGCCGATACGCGGGCCGCGCAGCACGCCATTGGCCAGCTTGAGATAACCGGCGCCCTTTTCGATCTCGGAAAAGCCGCGCTCGAACTTCACTCTCGACGTGTCGATGTTGGCTTTGACAGCTTCGTTGAGGCTGCGGCTGTCGCCCGCCGGCGTCGTCGATACGAGCGAGGCGAGTTTCGGCTCGTTGACCACGAAGAAGTTGTGCGAGTCGACCTGGCCCCTCATCGGCCCATCGCTTGCCCCGGTGAGCGCCAGCGTGATCGAACCGCCCTCCATATGCTCGTAGATGTTGAGGAACCGCAGGATGGCGCCGGCATCGGCCGACGTCACGTTGAGGGCGCGCCTGCCGGCGCCGGTCGTATTGCTGATGCTTATGGCAGCACCCGAACTTGCCGTGGCGCTCACCTTGAGCCCGTTCACCCTGGAGCCGGCGGCGCTGTAGTCGAGCTTCAGGTTCGACAGTCTCTCGTTGTGGAAGCCGGTCAGGGAATTGACATCGGCACTCACCGAAATCGCGTCGGACCCCATGGCCTTGGTGGCGGTGTCGACATCGGACGTGAATTGCTTGATCAGCGAGCGCGCGTCCAGCGCGTTGCCGCTGATGTCGACCGCGTAGCCCTTGCCCGATCGTTTCACTGACACGGCAACGTTGTCTCCCCGGTTCAACGTCACCTTGCTGAACCGCGCCGAGGACAGAGCGCCGTTGACCAGCACCACGCCGCCGTCGATTGAAAAAGTCTTTCCATCCAGGTCGAAGTCGGACAGCGTCGTGGTGTCGTCGGACTTGGCCATGGCAAATGTGACATTGGCTGGAATGCCGGGTCCCTTGCTCCAGCCTGCCCAGGGAATATCCAGCCTGGCACTGGTCAGATCCGCCGAAACAGTCTGGTTGCCCGTGCCGCTCTTGTCGATCGCAACCTTGATGGTTCCGGAAAGCAGCGGCGACAGGCCAGGCATGGCGGCTGCACGCATCTTGTCGTCGAGCACCAGCGCCACTTTCCGGCTGCGTGGCGGTCCGCCATCCCTGAGCGGCTCGATCAGGTCGAGTTCGGCTGGAATGCCATTGAGCAGCGACTTGGCTGATATCACGGCCTTCTCGGGTTCGACCGTGATCGAACCATCGGCGTCCGTCACCGTCTGGTCTTCGAACGGCCTGCCCAGCGACAGGTCTTTGTAATGGAGCGTCACCAGCCAATCGAGTTTCGAGCTGTCGACGCCGGACTGCAGCGGAATGTCCGCCTTGACGTGGCCGGTCACCGTGCCGGACAGTTCGTCCGGCAGCAGGCCGACATGGCGCATGGCATTGATCGGCTCGTAGGAGGCGAGTTCGGCGATTGCCGACGCCTCCCCGGCGACGTCGATATCGAGCGCGCCGATCACCGGCGGGCGGTTCGCCGCCTTGACCTTCAACGTGCCGTTGCTTGCCGCCACCGTGCGGCCGCTGGCCATATAAACGTTGCCCGAGGACAAAGCGACGTCGACGTCATTGCCGTGGAATTCGACAACACCGACGGCATCGCGTATCGGCGGAATGTGACCGGCCGTATCGAAGCGCGATCCTTCGATCTGGAAGCGGCCGAACACTTCATCTGATGAAAGCGGTATCCCGTTGCCCAGGCGCCCGGGCACGACCTGGAACTGCAGGCTCGCGTCGACGACGCGGCCGCCGAACAGGTTCTTCAGCACCCAAAGGCGAGCATTTCCCGCGGAAAACCAGGGCCACAACTGCTTGACATGCGAGACCGGCATATCGTGGACATTGAAGGCAACAGATATGCCAGGCACCTTCCCCTCGACGAACTCGACCGAAGCCGTGCCCAGCGCCTCGCTGGCGGCTCCGGACCTGATCCCGATCTGCTCGGCAACGAGCTTGCGGCTCCTGGTCTGGTAGACGCCGGCGACGCGGGCGATGAAATCGAGCGCGGGTTCGGACGATTCCGAAGGCGACAGCGTCGAGCCGTCGCTGGTCAGGTCGTAGCGGTAGGATGGCTCCTCGCCCGCTGTCCCTGTCGCAGGCTTCGGTCCGATCGAACCGGCGAAATTGAAAATCGAGCGACCGGTTTTCAACAGCAGCTTGTCGACCTGGATCTTGTTCGAACCGGCGACAAGCGTGGCATTGAGATCGATGTCTGCTGGAAGTGAGCCGCGGGAGCCAAAATCTAGCACGGAACCGGCGAACGACAACGAGGCCGCCAGCCGCGACGCATTCTCGCCGGATCCTTCCGATCCCGCCAGCTTCAAGGCAATCGCGCCCAGCGTCCCGCCTGGCGCTGCCGCAGCCCCGTTAACCTCCGCTATCTCGACGCTGGCATCCAAAGCCGTCACGCGCCGCGTCGTCGTATCGCGGGTCGCTGATGCGGTGATGGTGAGTGCCCTGCCGTCGACCTCCGCTTCGGACGAAAACTCCATGCCGCCCGGCCCCGACTGCCCAACGGTGGCATCTGTGATCCTGACCAGTTTGACCGACCCGGCCTCGGGCAGAACGACGTCGACATTGCGGAGGTCGATCCGGCGCATCGAATCCTCGCGCACCGCATCGAGCGCGTGGTTGACGCTGGCAAAGACCGTGCCGGCCAGTCTTTCCGGGTCGATGAGGCCGTCGTCATTGCGCAGCGCCGCCGTCCAGTCGCCACCCGATGGCAGCGCCGCCATAACGATGCGCGCATCGGAAATCCTGGCGCTGGTAAGCCGCACCTCGCCCGAAAGCAGCGGTATCAGCCTTATGCCGAAGCGGACACGCCCAGCATCGGCCATCGGTTTGCCGTCGGCGGTCTTGAGGCTGACGTCGCTGACCTGTAGCGCGATGAAGCTCGATCCGTCGAGCGTGAGACGGGCCGGCCCGACCGCAACATCGACATCGACGCCGGCCAATTTCTCGATGGCCGTTTCCGCTTCGGCCCGCAGCCGCTCGGCGCCGAAACCGGACATGCCGATCGCATACACAGCGGCGGTGGCCAGCAGCACAAGCACCACAAGGCCGGCAAACAGCCGCGCAAGAACACGAACGCCGCGGCCGATCGACGCCTGGCCGAGCGGCGGTACGCGGCACGCGGACGGGAAGGCACCCAGGTCGGTGATTTCATCACGCCTGAATCTAATCTTCTCGTGCTGCGGCTGCTCCTGATCCACACAATTTTCCGTTGAACGAACTCGACCGTGGACGAATCCCGGTGCGACAATATATCGATGGGGCTTCGCGCGTAACCTCAAACAAGGGCATCGATATGGCTGATCTCGACCTCGGCGACCTTGCGCCGCAGTTCGACCTTCCCCGAGACGGCGGCGGCTCGCTCAGCCTCGCGTCATTGCTGGGAAAGCCGGTCGTGCTTTACTTCTATCCGCAAGACGACACCACAGGCTGTACCAATGAGGCGATCGGCTTTTCGCAGTTGAAGCCGGAGTTCGAAAAGCTCGGCGCCGCCGTCATCGGCCTGTCGCCGGACAGCGTCCGAAAACACGACAAATTCAAATCAAAATACGACCTGACCGTCGACCTCGTCGCCGACGAGGAGCGCAAGGTGATCGAAGCCTATCATCTGTGGGTCGAGAAGAAGCTCTATGGCCGCCGTTATATGGGCGTAGAGCGCGCAACGTTCCTGATCGGCAGCGACGGACGGATTGCCAAGATATGGCGGAACGTACGAGTCAAAGGCCATGCCGAGGCGGTGCTGGAGGCCGTCCGCGCGCTCTGATAGCGACGTTGGCTGTGGGCTGAGAGCCCCATGTGAGGCATGAAGCGCTGAGCCTGCGCCTCATGCCCTCATGCCAATCCAGCTGCAACCCATGGGCTGCAAGGAGCTGGGCTCTAGCAACCGACCGTTAACCTTAATGATGTGTAGTCAGGCTTGTCGTTGGTATCGTAACGAAAGCTTGGTCCCGTGAACGTAGCCAGTCAGTCAACGGTCTTCGGCAGGCGCAAGGAGCCCCACACGGTCATTATCGCCCGGGGCAACGAGATCAGGCATTTCACCATACGTCCATGGGTTGCCGCATTTTGCGGCTCCGCGCTGGCGGCGATGGCCATAGGCTACCTGCTGGCGACCTCCTATCTCGTGCTGCGCGACGACCTGATCGGCGCGACCACGGCACGGCAGGCGCGCATGCAGCAGGCCTATGAGGACCGCATCTCCGCGCTGCGCGCCCAGGTCGACCGGATCACCAGCCGTCAGCTTCTCGACCAGCAGCTCATGGAAACCAAAGTTGGCGAACTGCTGGAACGACAGACCCAGCTCAGCCTGCGCCATGGCCGCCTCGGTCCGCTCCTCGAACGCGGCGAGAGCGAAGTCGGAACGCCACCTGCCGCAGGCACTGCTGCGTCCGCAAAGCCGGAAAAACGCGCCGACGTAACCGACGCCCAGCCGCAGTCGTATTCGGTTGCCAGCGTCGGCGCCAACCTTGGCGCCGGCGATACCAGGCCGTTCTCCCTGTGGTCGACCCGCTCCGATCCGCTGCCGAGCGATACGGCGGCCGATCGTGCCGACAAGCTGTTCATATCGATCAGCGAGTCGCTCAAGGCCATAGAGAGCCAGCAGCTCACCCGCATCACCACGCTTGCCGACAACGCCTACAGAAACGCCGATGCAATCTCTCAGGCGCTCGAGGCGGCTGGCCTGCCGGTCGACAGCGATTTCGGCAAGAGCGATACCGGCGGTCCGCTGATACCACTCGACAGTTCGATGACGTTCGACAGCAAGGTAAGGGAACTCGACGAGGCGCTGGACGCGCTCGATCGTCTGAAGACGGAGGCGCGACGGCTGCCGCTCGCCAATCCCGCCCCCGGTCGCTCGGTCACCAGCCCGTTCGGCGTGCGCACCGATCCGCTCCTCGGCACCGCCGCGCTGCATTCGGGGATGGATTTCAGGGCGCCGACCGGAATGCCTGCCAAGGTGACGGCGCCCGGCGTCGTCGTCAAGGCCGGCTGGAACGGCGGCTATGGCCGCATGGTCGAGGTCGACCATGGCAATGGCTTTGCGACGCGCTATGGGCATCTCAGCAAAATCAACGTGACCGTCGGCAAGAGACTCAATGCCGGCGACGTCATCGGTAAGACCGGCAGCAGCGGCCGCTCGACCGGCCCGCATCTGCATTACGAGATCCGCCACAATGGCGAAGCCATCGACCCGCTGCGCTTCCTAAGGGTCGGCAAGAAGGTCGCGCAGTATCTCTGAAGCCCGCATCTTCTTCATTAAGACAGATCTGGCCGTTTTCCATCTGATAGCGGCCTCTGCTCCTGCTCCGTGTCGCTGGTGAACCCCGGACGCATCATGCGCGGAAGTCATTTATTATTTTTGAATTCCATTTGACTGAATAAATATTCGGTGCGAACCTCATATATCCTAGGGACGCAAGACATGGCACTGCGGGGTACCAATCAGGAATTCGGGCGGCCTTACAA
>NZ_RZSW01000431.1:0-5416 GCF_003997375.1 Mesorhizobium sp. M5C.F.Ca.IN.020.29.1.1
AACGTCTCCGGCGTCGCACCGTTGTTCGGGCGTTATGGAGATACGCGGGTTCCTGTTGTTCTGGTCCATCTTGGCCGCCGTCATGGCGGCGCTCAGCCTTGGACCATTCTTCGCCCATGTCCTGGAATCGGCTCCTCGGCTGACGAAGTGGTCACCTTCTCTCTGGCGCGAGACGACTGTCTTCAAGGCCCAGTTCCAGCTGTTTGCCTCATTGGCGCGCCACTGGACGTGGCCGCGATCGGCTGTCCGGGACTTCTCGCATGGATGCTGCGCAATGACCGTCCGGCGTTCTGGTATGCGTTGGCCGCTGCCGTGCTCTATGCGGTGTCTCTTGCGATGTGGTTTGCTCTCGTCGAGCCGGCGAACGATATTCTGGCCACCTGGGTGCCTGGACCGATCCCGGAAAATTTCGAAGCGATCCGACTGCGCTGGGAAACCGGCCATATGATCGTCGCCGGCTTCAAGGCCGTCGGTTTCGTATCGCTGATTGTCGCCCTGCTTTGGATCAGGCGCGGCTGACCGTTTCGGAAATGTCCAGCGACCGCGTTTGTTGCACCGGTGAAGGTGCTGTGGCAGAAGCGGGCCAAGTCGCCCCGGAGATGCTCTTCTTGAAACCTTTTCGCGACAAACGCCGCGACAGCCGCTCGCATCAGCTCGCAAAGGGCGGGGCGGAACAGGCGCCGCGCGCAACCGGCACAGCATCGGGCAACCGCACCGCGCCGCGCGTCCTTTCCCGCCGCGACGGCGCCCTGCCCGCCGAACACCTGCCGCTGATCCTCGAAGTGGCGCCCAACGCCAACTATGCGCTGCTCGACAGCGGCGCCGGTCAAAAGCTCGAGCAGTACGGGCCCTATCGCATCGTCCGGCCCGAAGGCCAGGCGATCTGGCAAAAAGCGTTGCCGGCCGAAAACTGGGACCGCGCCGACGCCATTTTCACCGGCGACACCGACGAGGAAGGCATCGGCCGCTGGCGCTTCCCCAGGACGCCGCTCGGCGAGACCTGGCCGATGAAGCATGACGGCATCGACTATCTCGGCCGCTTCACCTCGTTTCGCCACGTCGGCGTCTTCCCCGAGCAGGCCTCGCACTGGGACCACATGGCCGGGCTGATCGCGGCGGCGAAGCGACCGGTCAAGGTGCTGAATCTGTTCGGCTATACCGGCCTTGCCTCGCTGGTGGCGGCGCGCGCCGGCGCCGAGGTCACCCATGTCGATGCGTCCAAGAAGGCAATCGGCTGGGCTAGGGAGAACCAGGAGATGGCGGGCTTGTTGCAAAAGCCGATCCGCTGGATCATCGACGACGCGATGAAATTCGCCGAGCGCGAGGAGCGCCGCGGCAGCCGCTACGACATCATCCTGTTCGATCCGCCCGCCTATGGCCGTGGCCCCAAGGGCGAGGTCTGGCAATTGTTCGAGGACCTGCCTGATCTGACCAACCTCTGCCGCTCGATCCTGACGCCGAAGCCGCTTGCTGTCGTGCTGACCGCCTATTCGATCCGCGCCTCCTTCTTCGCCATCCACGCCTTAATGCGCGACACTTTCGCAGGCATGGGCGGCACGGTCGAATCCGGCGAACTGATCATCCGCGAGAAATCCGCCGGCCGGGCGCTGTCGACGTCGCTGTTCTCGCGCTGGGTGGCCTGATGAGCGAGCGGCACGCCGGCGCGCCAGGGCAGGTGAAAGAGGTCACCAGCCTCGCCAATCCGTTGATCAAGGACATCAAGGCTCTCGCCCTGAAGAAATTCCGCGACCAGCAGAACGCCTTCATGGCCGAGGGGCTGAAGCTGGTCATCGACGCGCTCGACCTCGGCTGGTCGATCCGGACGCTGGTCTTCGCCAAAGCCGGACGCGGCAACGCGGCAGTCGAAAAGGTCGCGGCGCGCACGGTTGCCGCCGGCGGCACCGTGCTCGAAGTTTCCGAAAAAGGGCTCGTCGCCATCACCCGCCGCGATAACCCGCAAATGGTGGTCGGCGTATTTTCGCAGAAGTTCCTGCCGCTGAAGGACATCCGCGTTCGAGACGGCGACGTCTGGGTGGCGCTCGACCGCGTGCGCGACCCAGGCAATCTCGGCACCGTTATCCGCACCGTCGATGCCGTTGGCGCCAAGGGCGTCATACTGGTCGGCGAGACCACCGATCCTTTTTCCGTCGAGACCGTGCGCGCCACCATGGGCTCGATCTTCGCCGTGCCGGTCGCCAAGGCGACGCCGGACGCCTTCCTCGCGTGGCGAAAAAGCTTTCCTGGCCTCGTTGCCGGCACACATCTGAAAGGTGCGGTCGACTACCGTTCGGTCGACTTTTCCAAAGGCCCGGTGCTGCTGATGATGGGCAACGAACAGCAGGGCCTGCCCGACAGCCTAGCCGAAAGCTGCGACAGATTGCTGCGGATTCCACAGGCCGGCCGGGCCGATTCGCTCAATCTCGCGGTGGCCACCGGCATCATGCTGTTCGAGATCCGGCGCGGCGCGCTGAAATTTGCCCCGGAGGACGCCAGACCGTGACATCCCAAATGGTGAAATCCCAAACGGCAAAATCGTGGTTACCCTACATCCTGCTGGTCGCCGCCGCGATAGCGCTCGACCAGTGGGTGAAATATCTGGTCGAGACCGGCCTCGCCTTCCAGGAAAAGGTCCATCTTGTGCCGTTCCTGGCATTGTACCGCACCTACAACACCGGCATTGCCTTCTCCATGTTTTCATCCTTCGGCGACACCGGCCTGGTGGTCATCGCCGCTTTCGTCGTCGCATTCGTGCTCTATCTCGCGGCCCGCACTCCGCCCGGCCACGTGCTTACCCGCATCGGCTTTGCGCTGATCGTCGGCGGCGCGCTCGGCAATCTGCTCGACCGCGCCACCCATGGTCACGTGATCGACTACATCCTGTTCCACACCCCGGTATGGTCCTTTGCCATCTTCAACCTCGCTGATGCCTTCATCGCGGTCGGCGCGGTGGTGGTCGTCTTCGACGAACTCATCGGTTGGCGGCGCGAGGCCAAGCCCTCAAGCGATTGACCTGGCCTACTGCCGCCATACAGTGGCCATTCGAAAAGCCCGAGGAGAAGACATGCCCGAAACCTTCAAAGCCATCCTCGTTTCGCGCGATGCCGAGAAGAAGCAGTCGGTCGCGGTGACCGACCTCACCGAGGCCGACCTGATGGAAGGCGATGTCACCGTCGCCGTCGAGGCGACGACGGTGAACTACAAGGACGGCCTCGCCATATCAGGCAAGGCGCCGGTGATCCGCCGCTGGCCGCTGGTGCCGGGCATTGATTTCGCCGGCACCGTCATCTCGTCTTCCCATGCCGACTGGCGCAAGGGGGACAAGGTCATATTGAACGGCTGGGGCGTCGGCGAAACGCATTTTGGCGCCTATGCCGGGCGCGCCCGAGTCAAGGGAGACTGGCTGGTGCCGCTGCCTCAGGGCATGAGCCCGCATGATGCCATGGCGATCGGCACCGCAGGCTACACCGCCATGCTTTGCGTCATCGCGCTGGAACGGCACGGCATCGTACCCGATCGCGGCCCGGTGGTAGTGACGGGCGCGGCCGGCGGCGTCGGCTCGGTCGCGGTCTCGATCCTGTCCAGCCTCGGCTATCATGTCATCGCCTCGACCGGCCGCAGCGCTGAAAGCTCCTACCTGATCGACCTGGGTGCTGCGGAGGTGATTTCGCGCGACGAGCTTGCCCAGCCGGCAAAGCCGCTCGCCAAGGAACGCTGGGCCGGCGGCGTCGACGCGGTCGGCAGTCACACGTTGGCCAACGTCCTTTCGATGACCTCCTATGGCGGCGCCGTCGCCGCCTGCGGCCTGGCAGGCGGCATGGATCTGCCAGCGAGCGTCGCCCCGTTCATCCTGCGCGGCGTTTGCCTGCTCGGCATCGATTCGGTGATGGCGCCAAAGCCGGTCCGCATGGAGGCGTGGCGCCGCATCGGCACGGACCTCGACCTCCAGAAGCTCGCCAGCCTGTCCACGACCATCGGCTTTGATGGCATCATCGACGCCGCGCACAACATCGTCGAGGGCAAGATCCGTGGCCGCGTAGTGGTGGATATGTGAGTTCTGGCGTCTGCCGTTTTGCACGAAAGAAAGGCAAAAAACCGCGCGACCGATAAAATTCGAACGATCCGCCGCAATTTTCCATAATCTCTGTCTGGCAAGGGTTTCCGCATGGTCACGGAATCCGCCATCGGAGAAACGGAGAGCGCCGAAAGCGTCGACGCGATCGGCCCGGAGGCGCCAAGGCGGCAGCATATCGCAGCGCCGCCACTGGCGCCCGAACTGCCCGCCGCCAATCGCGAAGGCCTGCCATTCCTGACGCTCGTCGCCATCGTCATGCTGGCAGGGCTGTCGCACCTGACCGGAGCGCCGATCGTCATCACCGTTGGCCTTTTGGCGACTGGCATGGCCGGTCTCGCCGTGCATCTGCGTGCCAGGCGCACGGTGCGTCGCACGGTTGCCATCCTTGGCGAGACCGCAGCTCGCAGCCGCGCCGAGGTCGAGACCCTGGCCGACCGCATGTGGGAGATGCAGGAGAGCGAGGAACGCTTTCGCGGGCTGATCGACGCGCTTGGCGATCTCGTCGTCCACCGCGACCGTGACGGCCATATCGTCTATGCCAACAAGGTTTTCGCCGATCTTGTCGGAGCCGACCAGCGCGATCTTGCCGGTAGGGCCCTGGCCGAACTCGGCATCGACGTCGGCATCGTTCCCGATGCCGCTTTTTCCGTCCACGAATGCCTGAGCTCCACCGACGTCGCCATTAGCACGCCGATCGGCCCGCGCTGGTTCTCATGGATCGAACTGTCCGTGCGCGACAAGGAGAGCGGCGCCGTCTCGCATCGCGCCATCGCCCGCGACATTACCGCCCGCAAGCACGCCGAATCGTCGCTGATCACCGCCCGTGAGCGAGCCGAATACGCAAGCCAGGCCAAATCGCGCTTCCTCGCCACCGTCAGCCATGAGATCCGCACACCGATGAACGGCATCATGGGCATGGCCAGGCTGCTGGCGGACACCAATCTCTCACCCGAACAACGGACCTATGTGGGCGCCGTCTCGACCTCGGCCAGCGCGTTGCTGGCGCTGATCGAAGATCTGCTCGACTATTCCAAGATCGAGGCCGGCCGCTTCGATCCCGAACCGCAGCCAATGTCGGTGCGCGAGATCGCCGACAACATCGTCGAACTCTTGGCGGCGCGCGCCTTCGCCAAGAATATCGGCCTTGGCTGCCATGTCGAACCCGACGTGCCGCAGATGATCACCGCCGATCCAGGAAGGGTCAGGCAGGTGCTGCTCAACTTGATCGGCAACGCGATCAAGTTCACCGACAGCGGCGGCGTATTGGTGAGCATCGCTCGTGCCTGCACCGAAACCACCGACCGCATATGCTTCACCGTCGCCGATACGGGTCCCGGCCTACAC
>NZ_RZSW01000432.1:0-5411 GCF_003997375.1 Mesorhizobium sp. M5C.F.Ca.IN.020.29.1.1
CAATTAAGGCGGTTCGCACCCAGAAACGGTTCCAAATTGCCCCCCCAGTCCCTGCCGAGACTAATATTTGGTAAACAGAACGTTAATATACTTTGCAGCTAAAGGATCGCGCGTCAATCCGAGGCGGGCCGGTGCACCACCGCTGCAGGCCAGGCCTGGCCAAGGTGGAGGTGCCCATCACGTGTCGGTGCAGAACGAGCGCGCAATCAGGACAAGGCTGCTGTCATGGAGGTGCCGGCTTCTCGCCCTATCAGCCTCGCGGCGCGATTTCACGCGGCGGCGTCCAGCCCCTGCGCCGGCACATAGTTCAGGATCGGGCCGAGCCAGCGCTCGACCTCGCCGAGCGGCATGCGCTTGCGGCGCGCATAATCCTCGACCTGGTCGCGTTCGACCTTGGCCACGCCGAAATAATAGCTTTCGGGATGCGACAGGTAGATGCCGGACACTGAGGAGCCCGGCCACATCGCAAAACTTTCGGTCAGGCTGACGCCGGCATTGCGCTCGCCGTCAAGCAGGCGAAACAGCGTCGCTTTCTCGGTGTGATCGGGCTGCGCCGGATAGCCGGGGGCTGGGCGGATGCCGCGATAGGGTTCGCCGATCAGCTCGTCCGGCGCCAGATCCTCATCCGGGGCATAGGCCCAGAATTCCTTGCGCACGCGTTCGTGCAGGCGCTCGGCGAAGGCTTCGGCGAAACGGTCGGCCAGCGCCTTGACCATGATCGACGAGTAGTCGTCGTTCGCCCGCTCGAAGCGCTCGGCGATTGCCGCTTCCTCGATGCCGGCGGTGACGATGAAGCCGCCGAGATAGTCGGCCTTGCCGCTGTCAAAAGGCGCGACGAAATCCGAGAGTGCGACATTCGCCTTGCCGTCGCGCTTGGTCAGCTGCTGGCGCAGCGTGAAGAAGGTCGCCAGTTCCTGCGATCGCGTGTCGTCGGTGAACAGCCTGATGTCGTCGCCGACAGCGTTGGCCGGCCAGAAGCCGATGACGCCCTTCGGCGCGAACCATTTTTCCGCGATGATCTTCGCCAGCATCGCCTGGGCGTCCTCGAAGAGCTGGCGTGCCGCCGGCCCTTGAGCCTCGTCGTCGAGGATTTTCGGGTAACGGCCCTTCAGCTCCCAGGTCTGGAAGAACGGCGTCCAGTCGATATAGCGCGCGAGCTCGGCCAGATCCCAGCCTTCGAAGACTTTCACGCCGAGGAAGGACGGCTTCGGCGGCGCGTAGGCCGACCAGTCGATCCTGTGGGCGTTGGCACGCGCCTTGACGAGCGGCAAGCGCTGCTTGTCGGCTTCGCTGCGCGCGTGCGCATCGGCAACCTTCTTGTATTCGGCACGAACGTTGTCGACATAGCCGCCCTTGGTCTCGTTCGACAGCAGTGCCGACACCACGCCGACCGCGCGGCTGGCATCGGTGACGTAGACCGTCTGGCCCCTGATATAGCGCGGATGAATCTTTACCGCCGTATGCACGCGGCTGGTCGTCGCGCCGCCGATCAACAGCGGAATGTCAAAACCTTCGCGCTCCATCTCGGCGGCCATATGCGCCATCTCGTCGAGCGAAGGCGTGATCAGGCCGGATAGGCCGATGATGTCGACCTGCTGCTCGCGCGCCGTCTGCAGGATCTTCGCCGCCGGCACCATGACGCCGAGGTCGATGATCTCGTAATTGTTGCAGGCCAGAACCACACCGACGATGTTCTTGCCGATATCGTGGACATCGCCCTTCACCGTCGCCATCAGGATCTTTCCGGCGGTCTGGCGCTCGCCGGTGTCGACGCCATTGGCGGCGTTCGCCAGCTTCTCCGCCTCCATGTGCGGAAGCAAGCCGGCAACGGCCTGCTTCATGACGCGGGCGGACTTCACCACTTGCGGCAGGAACATCTTGCCGGCACCAAACAGATCGCCGACGACATTCATTCCTGCCATCAAAGGACCTTCGATGACATGCAGCGGGCGCTCGGCGGCAAGTCGCGCTTCGTCCGTGTCCGCGTCGATGAATTCGGTGATGCCGTTGACCAGTGCGTGCGAAATGCGCTGGTCGACAGGCCAGTCGCGCCAGGCGAGATCGCGTTCCTGCGCCTCCTTGCCCGCTGTGCCCTTGAAGCGTTCGGCGAGTTCCAGCATGCGTTCGGTCGCTGTGCCGCCGCCCTTCGGCTGACGGTTGTTGACGACGTCCTCGCAGGCTTCGCGCAGTTCCGGATCGATGGACTCGTAAACGGCAAGCTGCCCGGCGTTGACGATGCCCATGTCCATGCCGGCCTGGATGGCATGATAAAGGAACACGGCATGCATGGCCTCGCGCACCGGCTCGTTGCCGCGAAACGAGAAGGAGAGGTTCGACACGCCACCCGATATGTGGACATGGGGAAGCGTCGCGGTGATCTGCCGTGCTGCTTCGATGAAGTCGACGCCGTAATTGTTGTGCTCGTCGATGCCGGTGGCGATGGCAAAGATGTTCGGGTCGAAAACGATATCCTCGGGCGGGAATCCGGCCTGCTCGGTCAGCAGCTTATAGGCGCGGGTGCAGATTTCGACCTTGCGCGCCTGTGTGTCGGCCTGACCGTCTTCGTCGAAGGCCATGACAACCACCGCCGCGCCATACGCGCGGACGAGCTTCGCATGGTGCAGAAAGGCCGCCTCGCCTTCCTTCATGGAAATGGAGTTCACCAGCGGCTTGCCTTGCACGCATTTCAGGCCGGCTTCGATGATCTCCCATTTGGAGCTGTCGATCATCACGGGAACGCGGGCGATATCCGGCTCGGCGGCGATGAGGTTGAGATATTCGACCATCGCCTTTTTCGAATCGATCAGGCCTTCGTCCATGTTGATGTCGATGATCTGCGCGCCATTGGCGACCTGGTCGCGGGCGACTTCCAGCGCGGCGGCATAATCGCCCGCCGTGATCAGCTTCCTGAACCTGGCCGAGCCCGTGACATTGGTGCGCTCGCCGACATTCACGAATGGAATCTCCTTGGTCAACGTGAACGGCTCGAGCCCCGAAAGGCGCATCTTCGGCTCGATGTCGGGAACAGCGCGCGGCGGATATTCCTTTACCGCCTGTGCGATGGCGCGGATGTGGTCCGGCGTCGAGCCGCAGCAGCCGCCGACGACATTGACCAATCCGTCGCGCGCGAACTCCTCGATCTGCGCCGCCATGAATTCCGGGCTCTCGTCATAACGGCCGAATTCATTGGGCAGGCCGGCATTCGGATAGGCGCAAACAAAGGTGTCGGCGACACCGGAAATTTCGTCCAGATGCGCGCGCATGGCCTTGGCGCCCAGCGCGCAATTGAGGCCTATTGTGAACGGGTTGGCGTGACGGACTGAATGCCAGAAAGCCGTCGGCGTCTGGCCGGACAGCGTGCGGCCGGACAGGTCGGTGATCGTGCCGGAGATCATAACCGGCAGATGCATATCCTTCTCGATGAAGATCTCTTCTGCTGCGAAGATCGCCGCCTTGGCGTTCAGCGTATCGAAGATGGTCTCGATCAGGATGATGTCGGCGCCGCCGTCGATCAGACCGCGCAGCTGCTCGCCATAGGCAAGCCGCAATTCGTCGAATGTCACGGCCCGGTAGCCGGGATTGTTGACATCCGGCGACATCGAGGCGGTGCGGTTGGTTGGCCCCAGCGCACCGGCGACGAAACGACGCCTGCCGTCCTCCTGCTCAGCCCTCACCGCTGCCCTACGCACCAGCCGCGCACCGTCGCGGTTCAGCGCGTAGACCGCATCCTCCATGCCGTAATCCGCCTGGGCGATGGCGGTCGAGGAGAAGGTGTTGGTTTCAAGAATGTCCGCCCCGGCGATGGCGTATTGATAGTGGATCTCCTCGATCGCCTTGGGCTGCGTCAGGATCAGCAGATCATTGTTGCCCTGCTGATGGCAGGCGCAATCCGGGAATTTGTCGCCACGGAAATGGTTCTCGTCGAAACCCAGGCCCTGGATCTGCGTGCCCATGGCACCGTCGAGGATGAGGATACGTTCGCGCGCCGCCGCCGTCAGCGCCGCGAGGACTTCCGACCCATCGGGCGTAGCCGCGGCGGGACCGAACAGGTCGTCCAGCGATGAGGGGGTTTGCGACATATTCCGTCCTCGAGGCGACAGTCGCGCTTAAGCGACATAAAGACATCTTTATGTCAATATACGCTATTCGCTTGTTGCTGTCACCCCTGCCGCGGGGAATGCTGCCCGCTGATGCTACGAGGCCGCCTGCGTGTCTTTCAGGCGATCGCCGACGGGACGGCAGGTAAGATCTCCGACGCGGAAGTTGCGTCCTTCATGTGGTAGGCGGGAGCGACCTCTCCCGTCAGGAGAAGATCTCCGCCAGTTCGTCGACGCTGGTGCCTTCGCTAACCTGCCGCAACTCGACATAGCTGACCGCGGTGGCGACCGAGGATCGGACGCAAGATCGGCTCAACGCCGCAGGCGCATGATGCCCGCCCGTTCCTGACGGCGTATTAGGGCGAGCTCCGAGCCCATCTCGAGCGGAAGCTGCTGCTGGGCAACCGCAGAGCCGACAAGCATGATCGGTAAGCTGAAGAGGCGGGAGGCGATGCAGATCAAAATAAGCGGCACTGAAGAATCCAGAATTGAGCGCGCAATTCAGGCAGCAGTATCTGGATCTTGGGAAGAGTTTAGCAGACTCACTGATGCACCTTTTCCAAACGACGGATCGATGAAGGAGCAAATCGATGATTCCTCCCGCCGACTTCAGCAGGCGGGAGGAAATTGGAAAAGGGGCTCCGGCATCGAAATCCTGGCTGATGGAGTCCGCTTCATAATAACAAGGATAGAGGCGCCGCCGGAGGTGGATATCGTACTTTCACTGCACAGCACGAGTGAGCACAGTGACAGCACGATCAATATCTGGACGTTTCATCAGCAGTTGAACTGGGAAGACTAGCCATCGGCCGGCCTCTCAAGCGCCTCCCTCACCCCACCCACTTCTCGTAGTCGGACACGAGCAGGTGCAGCGGCGCGACATCCTCGTCGATGTCTGCGAAGCGGCCGATCGGTTCGCGGAAGACATTGTCGGTGAGATCGTCATTGACGGTCGAGACCTCGCCGATCAACACGTCCTTGCCTTCGGCCCAGAAGGCGTGCCAGACACCCGGGAGAAGCGTGACGCTCTGGCCCGGGTCGAGCTTCAGCAGCCCGCCCGCAGGCAGCCTGTGGATGGTTCCGTCGACAGGCACCGATACCTCGGCCTTCGGATCGATGCCGCCATCGCGATCGTGCATGAACAGTTCCAGCACAAGCTTGCCGCCGCCACGATTGATGATGTCCTCGGCCTTGATGTTGTGGCGGTGCATCGGCGACAGCTGATCCTTGCGCGAGATCATGATCTTCTCGGCATAGAGCATGCCCATGCCCTTCTTCATGTCCTCGTAGCGACCGTTGCGGACAGTGAACAGG
>NZ_RZSW01000433.1:0-5393 GCF_003997375.1 Mesorhizobium sp. M5C.F.Ca.IN.020.29.1.1
AACCAAGCCTATTGCCGCCAGAAAATCCTGCACCGGCCGTTACTGGCCGATGCCTGGCTGCGCTGCCGGTGCAGCAGGTGCTGCGGGCGACGCTGCCGGCGCAGCCGCGCCGGCGGGGTTGCGGAAGAAACGGAAGAATTCCGAATTCGGCGACAGCACCATCGTCGTCCCGGTATTGTCCAGCGCCGTGCCGTAGGCATTCATCGACCGGTAAAAGTCGAAGAAGGCTGGATCGCGCTGGTAGGCATTCGCGAAGGTGGCGCTGCGTTGAGCTTCGCCTTCACCGCGCAGGATTTCAGACTCTCTCCGTGCCTCGGCGACGATCTCCACCACTTCGCGGTCGGCGCGCGCCCTGATGCGCTGCGCCGCCTCGTTGCCGCGCGCCCTCAGCCGCTCGGCTTCGGCCAGACGCTCAGCCTTCATACGGTCATATGTCTGTTGCGAGACTTCCGCCGTCAAATCGGTTCGGCGAATACGGACATCCTCGATTTGCAGGCCGAGCGACGTGGCGTCGGGCCTCAGCTGGTCGCGCACTTCACGCATCATCACGGCTCGCTCTTCCGAGAGCGCCGCCTCGAAGTCGCGCAAACCGTAAACCCGACGCAAGGCGGCGTCGAGACGCGTTCTCAACCGTGCCTCGGCCAGTTCGATCTGGCCGGACACCGCGGAGCGGAACACGCGCGGATCCGAGATCCGATAGGCGATGAAGGCGTCGACCTCATAGAACTTGCCGCCTGAAACCTGAACGCGGATGTTGTCGAGGTCGAAGCGCAGCACCCTGTTTTCGATCAACTGCACGCTGTCGGCATCGAAGAAGGCGAACGGCGCCTTGAAATAGATGCCCGGCTGGCTCTTGACGTCTACGATTTCGCCGAACCTGAGCACCAGCGCCTGCTGTCGCGCATTGACAACGAAGACCGACGAATAGAGCAGGAACAGGATAACCGCGGCGATGACGGCGATGATGGGAAGACGGTTGGCCATCACTGGGTTCCTCCAAGGACCGGCGCCGGCGCCTTCTGCTGCAATGCCGGCAGCGGCAGATAGGGAACGACCCCTGGTCCGCTGCCTTGCTCGATAATGACCTTGCTGGAATCCTTCAGAACCCTCTCCATCGTTTCCAGATAAAGCCGCTGGCGCGTCACATCCGGCGCCTTGGCGTATTCGTCGTAGACCGAGATGAAGCGCTGCGCCTCGCCTTCGGCCTCCTGCACGACCCGGTTCTTGTAGCCGGCCGCCTCCTCGCGGATCTGTGCGGCCTCGCCGCGCGCCTGGCCGAGCTTTTGGTTGGAATACTGGTTGGCCTGCTCGACGAACTTGTCCTCGTCCTGTTCGGCGCGCTGCACCTCGTCGAACGCGTCGGCCACTTCGCGCGGCGGCGCAGCATCCTCGATCGAGATCGCGTTGACGTTCAGGCCGGCCCTGTAGCCGTCAAGCGTCGTCTGGATGATTTCGCGCACGGACGCCGCAATGCCCTCGCGATCGTCGCGGAAGATGTCCTGCGCCGGCCGCCGGCCGACCGCTTCGCGCATGGCGCTTTCGGCGACCTGCCGCAGCATGCCGTCGGGATCGGACACGTCGAACAGATAGGCCCTCGGATCGGAGACCTGATAGGCCACAGAGAACTGGACGTTGACGATGTTCTGATCGCCAGAAAGCATCAGGCCTGAACCGTTGCCGGTGGCCGTGCCGCCGCCGATGTTGACGAGTTGTTCGGCGATGTTGGCCGTCTCGACCGTCTCGATGGGCCACCAATGGAAATGCAGGCCTGGCTGCGAGAACTCCGCCTTTGGCACGCCGAATCTGAGTTCGACCGCAACCTCATCGGGCTGCACGGTATAGACCGCCTTGAACGCCCAAAGCACGACAAGCGCCGCCGCGATCAGCCCGAATACGGCAGGGCTGGCGCCACCGCCACCCGGCAAAGCACGCCGCAACCTGTCCTGGCCGCGTCGGATGATATCTTCGAGATCGGGAGGCGAGCCCTGCGGACCGCTAGGCCCCTTTGGTCCCTGCCCCCAGGGTCCTGGATTGTTGCCGCCGCCCCATGGGCCGCCGCCTCCGCCGCTTTTGTCATTCCAGGGCATGAATGTCCTTTCGCTCCCTCACGCGCCGGCCTGACGACGCAAAATCCAATGTTGTTCTTCTATAGGGATGCGAGGGCATGCTTTCAACGCGATCGGTGGTCGTCACCGTCCGTTTTGGACCGTCGCGACCCTTTAATGTCTCTCAATGCACGTCGCGGCGTCGCTCGTAAACCGAATAGCGTGTCGCATGACTATCCTTTTCACCGGCCGGAACGTTCTCCGATCGAACAATGCGCCACAAATCCGGGTCGATCGGCGGGAAATGCACGTCGCCGTCGACCGCGGCAAGGACATGGGTGACATGCAAGCGGTCGGCCAGCGGCAGCGCCTGGGTATAGATCTCGCCGCCGCCGATGATGCAGATTTCGTCGGCGCCGGCCATGCAGCGCCCGCGCACCTTCGCCACGCTGATCGCCTCGTCGAGCGAATGCACGATTTCGACGCCCTCGGCGCGCCAGGCCTTGGCGCGGGTCACCACGATACTTAGCCTGCCCGGCAGAGGCCGGCCGATGCCTTCATAGGTCTTGCGACCCATGATGATAGGTTTGCCCATCGTGTCGGCCTTGAACCGCTTGAGATCGCTGGAAAGCCGCCACGGCAAACCACCATCGCGCCCGATCACGCCGTTTTCGGCGATGGCGACATAGATCGCGACGTCCATCAGCCGCCGCTCCCGCCATCGTCCGAAGGCACCAGCAGCAATATGTCGATATCGTGCTCAGGGTAGAAATTTTCTGCCGTCATCTCGAAACGCGTCGGCCCGACTTTCCTGACGTTTTCGCCACAGAACGAAACCAGGTTCTTTGGATCGCCCTTGTCGACGGTCAGCTTGAACTTGCCGATGGCGCCCGTCGCCCAGTTACCGCCCGTGGTCAGGATATAGGCGATACGGTTCTCGAAATATTTCGGAGTGCCGTCGGGATTGTTCTTCGCTGCCTTGCGGATCGCGTTCTCGAACGTGCCGTCCATGCAGTATCGGGTCTTGTAGGCGGCGTATTGGCCCTGGAACTGGCCATCGTAGAAGAAGCTGACCGAGGACGTGCCGCCGACGCTCGGTTTGTAGCGGTGGGCGACGTGGACTGCCTTATTGGCTGGAAAGGTCGAGCGCCACCAGTAGGTCGAGCGCAATTGCCAGAACGCCACATAGTCGGTCTTCATGCCCGAACCGTCGTCGGCGGTGTCCTCGATGATGATGCCGCGATCGACCCAGTCGTCGGCAACCGCCTGCGGCAGCTTTGCCAAAGCCGCCCTGGCCGCATCGCCGAACGGGTAGAGCGGCACGTTTTGCGCCTTCAAATCGGCGCTGATGTCGATGCCGAGCGCAAATGCCTTCTGCTCGAGCTGCGGCTTTGCAGCCACGCCGTCGATCGTCACCTCGAAGCCGAGGAAATTGTCGCTCTGCCCGTCGGGGATCGCCGGCATCTCGTTCGGATCGCCTTCGATGTCAGGCATCAGAAAAGCAACGATCGCGTCGACATCCTTATCGGTGTTGTTGCGGAAGACATAATCGACCGTCACCTTTTCCGGGGAGATGTAGAGATCCTCACTCTCCATAGCGACCGCGTCGCTGCGAGACAGGATCAGGCCGCCCGTTCCCAATTCGGCAATCGAATCATTGGCGAATACGGGCGTGGCCGAGAGCGCCAGCGCTGCGGTCAGAACATAACGGAACATGGAAGCTCCCTTGGCGAGATGCCGGCATGACTCTAGCCGTTTCAATGTGGAGTTTCAAAGCCCTTCCGCGCTTGCGCACATGCCATGGCTCACTGGACACCGACGTTCCGATCGGGCAGGAGTTCGTCCATGCGCAAGCTTCTCGTAATCGGCATCGGCGCCGGCAATCCCGACCACATGACCGTGCAGGCCATCGGCGGCTTGAACCGCGCCGACGTACTGTTCATTCCCGACAAGGGTGAGAAGAAGAACGACCTCGCAGAACTGCGCCGCCAGATCTGCGACCGATTCGTCACCAATCCAAACTCACGTCGCGTCGAATTCGACGTGCCGGTGCGGGCCGAGCCAGCGCCCTCCTATCGCTCGACCGTCGATGACTGGCACGAGGCGATCGCCGCGATCTATGAAAGCCTGATCCGCGACGAGCTCTCGCAAGATGGCTGCGGCGCCTTCCTGATCTGGGGCGATCCCTCGCTCTTCGACAGCGCGCTGCGCATACTGGAGCGTGTGCGCATGAGAGGCAATGTCGGGTTCGAGCTCGAGGTGATCCCCGGCATCACTGCCGTCCAGGCGCTCGCCGCCAGCCACAAGATGGCACTGAACCGCATCGGCGACGCGGTTCAGATCACCACCGGGCGCCGGCTTACCGAAGAAGGTTTGCCCGACAATGCCGGCAGCACCGTCGTCATGCTGGACGGCAAATGCGCCTTCGACTCGCTGGATGACAAGGATCTCCTCATCCACTGGGGCGCCTATCTCGGCACGCCCGACGAGATCCTCATTTCCGGCCGCCTTGGAGACGTCGGCGCCGAGATCGTGAAGACCCGCGACGAGGCCCGCCGGAAAAAAGGCTGGATCATGGACACTTATCTGCTGCGCAAGCCCGGCGAGCCGGAGGAATAGGCTCGGCCGGTACAGAATCCATCATCGACCTCACCCGGCATCGATCTCTGCCTGTAGTGCCTCCATATGCGCCGCCGCCGCGGAAGCCGCAGCCCGTTCGATGGCGCGAAAGCGGCTGACAACCGCAAGCCCCACCGGCGTCAACTGGGCGCCGCCGCCCTTTTTCCCTCCGGTCTGTGCCGCGACCAGCGGTTTGCCGAACACCCGGTTCATGTCCTCGACCAGATCCCAAGCGTGTTTGTAGGACATTTCCATGCCGCGCGCCGCCGCCGAGATCGATCCGAAGGCGGCGATCTGCTCGAGAAGCTCGATCTTGCCTGGTCCGATGCGACCGCCCGGATCGAGGTTTATACGTAAGCTCAGCGACGGCATTTGCTCCTCCGCAGCCACGCCACGTCCATCCTAGAAGCTCTCAAGCGATACCGCTATTCCAAAATGATATAGCGACAATCACCCTCTGTCATCCATCCGCCTCGACAGGCAGGCCGGCGCTCGTATTCGCCTGGTCGAAGTTTACCGTCTTGACCACCGCGTATGCTTTTCGACCGAGCCGAAGTTTCAGCGTCTGTCGCGATTGCTCGGTGATCCGGGCAAGCACGGTTGCGCCATTGCAGTCTATGCCGATCTCGACCGTAGGCCCCTCGCCCGGCTCTATCGCAACGATCGTGCCCGGCAGAATGTTGAGCGCGCTGAGACCCGTCGGCCGTTCGATGGCGATCATCACATCGC
>NZ_RZSW01000434.1:0-5386 GCF_003997375.1 Mesorhizobium sp. M5C.F.Ca.IN.020.29.1.1
CTCGGCAACCATCACCGCCGCCCTGCGGCCGTTTACCGGGCAAAATGATCCGATTGCCGTGTTCACCAAAGTCGCAGCACTTGCGGTCGCCAATGACGAGGATGAAAAACGGCGACGGGGAGGGGGCGGCGGTGGCGGCCGCCCGGTTCCGACCGTTGTCGCAAAGACCACGCGCGGGCCTAGCCATGCGCAGGCGATCGCGGCGCGCGCGGGAATCGCGGCTGGCGCGCAGCCGGCAATGTTCAAGGTCATTTCGACGGCTGGGACGAAGGGTGCTGCCGGCGCCTTGCTCGAATATCTCGGCACCAGGCCCGATGAGGACGGCAAGAAGCACGATATCGAGGTTTTCACGAGTTCGGGGCTCAGTGTTGAGACCCCCGAGCAGCGGCGGGCGCTTCTGGAGGAGTGGCAGGAGGACTTTCGCGAGGCGTTCCAGAACACGAATTTCATCGAGGTCGACGTCGAACTCTCCGGCGATCCCGGGCAAGATGATCTGCACGACGCGTTGAATGCCGCGTTCGGCAGCAAGCCGTTCGTTTATGCTCGCGCCGGCAGCACTGTGAAGGTCTATGCCTACACGGAGATGAAAGCGGCCGCGCTGGCCGAAGCGTTGCAGAAGCTCGACCACGAAAACGGCAGGAGCGGTGTCCTGCAACGGGCCGATGATGGGATCACGACCCGGCTGAAGGACGCTGGCGTGGCTGGCAGGGCCGAGATCAAAGCGGCCGTTTCGACCGAACGAGGCGGCCAGTATTTTCTGCAAAAATTCATTCGCGCCAATGCCGGCGTGATCAAGTCCGATGGCGAAGAGCTGCCGGCCGGCCAGCGTGCGGACAAGGCCGCGCAAGCCCTCTACGCGTCGTGGAAGTCGGATTTCAAAACGGTGGAGCCACGCAACGTTTATCACGTCGTCTTTTCGGCCAGGGCCGGAACGGACGCGCGGGCGTTGCTGCGCGCGGCCGAGAACGTGCTTGCCGAAAAGATTCCCGATCACAAATGGGCAATCGCGCATCATGCGGAGACCGGGCACGTCCATGTGCACGCGATGATCCTTGCGCGCTCGGAAAGCGGCCGGCAGCTGCATTTCAGCAAAGCGGACCTGTACGACTGGCGTGCGACCTACGCCGAAAAAGCCCGCGAGGAGGGGATTGCGATGGTGGCGACCAGCCGCATGGACTTCGCCGCTTCGCGGCCGTTCAACATGCGCCAGGCCGGTGCTTACGAACGATCGAGGCGGGACACGCGGTACTCCGTATCGCCGACGATCGCTGAGCGCGTCGAAGCGAAGCGGCAGGCCGTTTTCGAGGCAAAGACGATAGCCGCGTATGGGGCAGGGATCTCACGTGGCTGGCAGCAGACCGCCACGATGACACGCGCGGCTATGCCCGGGTCGCAAGCGGACGCAGGCGTGGCCGCATTTTCGGCGGCCATCGCCAGGGTCGCAGCCGTTCAGTCGTCCGAACTTCGCACGACGACGCTGTCGTCAAGCAGGGAGGGGACATCGCTATCGCCGTCGGTCGAAAAAGTTGATACTCTAATTGACCTAACCCGCCGCATACAGGAGATCATGAGCATGGAATTGTCGCCGCTGGAACTGCGCCGGAAGATCGCGGACGTGAGCAAGGCCTTTGATCGGATCGACGGATCCTTGTCGAAGAAGGAGGACAAGCAGGAGCTCGCGGGCATACGCGAGGAAATGAATGGCCTCATGAACGAACGCCTGAATGATGTGCGAGTGCAGGCGGCTACTGGCGGTACCGGAACCGCTGACACGGTGAGAGACGAAGGCCGCCCTCTTCGCGAAAAAGATCAGCAGGCCAAGACACAGGACCGCGCGAACGAGCAGAACCCGCGGCAGCCCGACAAACAGGCCGCGCCTGGCACCGTGGCGGGAAAGAAGGCCGAGCGGCAAGCGGACCGTATGGAGCGGCAAAACCGCGACACGCAGCGCTCTTTGGACGATGACCGGGAGCGTTGAGTAGCGGGCTTCCAAACGACGGGAGTCGGACCCCTTGCGGACCATCCCTGATGGGAGGTCAAGGGAACGAAGTGACCCTATCCGGTCATTCCGGCGGCGAGAAGCCGACATTCAGCGAAACCAGCGGTCGTGACCATCCAGACATTGTCATACTTCGATTGGAACACTCGCTAGCGGACGTTGTCGCATGTAGCAGGCCAAGCCCCAAAGATCCGAGGAAGTAGGATAGGCTCCGACGCGCGCGTCGGTCACTTATCATGTTCTCTTGTGGCAGGAGCCGTGAGCTTCTGAATAGCCGCAGGCAAATCCACACACCCAGATTTTTGGAGTATCGCGCTTCGATAATCATTCGAAAGATGCGTCTTGATTCCGGCGGAAATGGCATGATGCAGGTAGGTAATGCCATCGAGGCCAGCTGCAAGTTCGCCGGCCGAAACGGCCTTGGCGCTTTGGATCGCGAGATCGGCCAAATGCTCTGCCGTCAAGGTCTCGATATTGGCCGCAATAGACGTGTAAAGCACTTTGTCTATCCCGTGGAATTGATTAATTTCCTTTACGAATACAGATTTATTCGTGGGATTGACTGGCTGTCTATAAATGCCCGTCGCATTGCGCGTTTCCCTTCGCCAGAGCATATCTCGCGCCTGGGAAATCGTAACCTCGTCAGCTAAAACGAATATCACCGCCTTGACGCGCTCGCCATTCTCGACGGGGACTAAGGTTGGAGCATTCTTTCGTGAGCTGCTCGACCGTGCAAACTCGACGGGGAATAGTGTTGCGACGTCCGCGGATAGGGTCCTGGCGGTAGCCGCGCTGATTTCCGCTCCTGGATCATTGATGAGTGATCCATATGCCAGGATACCAACCGAGCCCTTGATTTTGACGTCAGGTGACATCTGGACAACCCCAAGCGCGACACGCAGCGCAGTATGCGCCTTTCCGCAAGCGCTCCACAAGTCGGGGTCAATATCCAGGAGCGTGTCGAGATGTCCGGCCAACCCACGCGCTTCCTTTTCGACCATGTCCGAAAAAGAAAGCTCGGTAATCCATTCCCCCACGAAATTGCGCCAACCGTCTATGTCAGCGAACGCTGCTGCTGCAATCATGCCGATGCGAAGATAGTCGAGTCGACAAAATCTTTGCACGCCAGTTCTGAATGTGCTCGTCCCCGACTATATGTCCCAAGGTACGGTCCAGACCCGATAGTCGCTCTGAATCTATAGGCGACGATACACTTCCATGAGCGGATCCCAGATGCGCTTGTCGAAAAGATCCCCAGCTATACCTTTGGACCTCATCCAAGCCATGACGACGTGGAAAGGTCGCTGATGGAGCTTCACATCCTGCGCTAAAAGGGCGCTGTCTTTTTCGATGACGAACTTCTCATCAACCGGCTCCATAGTACACCCGCGCTTGGTTATAGAACGAGCGAAAGTCTGGAAAATGAGTCGCTCTGGTGGCTAGCCGGAATGTCCTATTTTCGGGGCAAACTCAATGCCCGCTAGTGGCGCGTCCCGCTGGTTCAAACACCTGAGCCGCAGAACGCCAGAAACGAGCGTCGAAAGACTGCTGGGGTGGGGAGCGGCCCTTCAGGCCAGACGCGTTGCATCGCCAACGCAACAATCAGATAATCTTCGCCTTGCGCCGAGCTGATGAAGTGGAGTGGGCTGTGAGTGCGTCCCTTTACGAGCCGGTGAACGTCTACAAACCTCAGGGACCCGATATTGGCGTCGTTGACGGTCCGTTCGAGTATCTGACGGTAGCAGGAATAAAACTTCCGCTGCCATTCACCACTCGGATGACGGTGGTGCGCCTATCGAATGGCGATCTGTTCCTTCATTCGCCCATTAAGTTTGCTTCGAAGGTGGCCGAAGAGTTACGGAACTTGGGCAGAATTCGCCACCCCGTGTCACCCAACCAGTTTCACTACGCTCATATCGGTGAGTGGTCGAAGGCTTTCCCTGAGGCAACAACATGGGCATCGCCCAGGGTCCGCCAAAGAGCACGCGCACGGCACGCGGATGTGACGTTCGCACGAGATTTGGAAGCCGATCCGCCTGAGGAGTGGCGGCGGGATATGGACCAGACACTGTTTCCCGGCGGCTACTTCAAAGAGTTCATATTCTTCCACCAAGCTTCAAAGACGCTGATCCTAACAGACACGATCATCGATCTCGAATTGGACATGATCGATGAGCCTTGGCGCACGGTGACCAAGCTGACTCGGATGGCTTACCCGCACGGGCGGACCTTCTTTGGCATGCGGCTGCCAATTCTCCTGCATCGGCGGAAGGCACAGGCAGTAATAAGCAAGCTCCAGTCGTGGCAACCGCGGCGGGTGATTCTCGGTCACGGCCGCTGCTTTGATGCGAATGAAGACGAGATTGTCCGTAGAATATTCGGAAAGTCGGCTTGGTGACGCAGTGGTTTGGGGAAGCCAAATGTCCATTTCGGGTCGGCTCGGGCTGTAGCGCGAACGGCAGGTTTGGAGAAGCGCAATGAAGGTCAGCAAATGGCGCTCTTTGCTCGTTGCGATGGACGGGACGAATCGCAGCTTTTCACCCTCTCGCGACCTTCGCTTGTCGCAGTTCTCCTGGTTCAAGCGACAGATAGCTTGGTTAGAATGCCGCCATTTATCGCGCGTGTTTACACCGGACCCAGGTGAGCGGATTGTCGAGCGTCCGTTGAACGATCCCCTTTCGGACAGGGGTGGTCGCTCACGGTTTATCGAGAAATGAGGCGATCCTCGCCCACGCCGCGATTGGTGTGTATGTCAAACGGCGCGCGGCCACGCTGTCGGCGGGGCCGCGCGCAAAAACGCGCCGATCAGTCGTCCACTTAACCCTTTTGCCTGCTTTTGGAACGTATTGCCGTCCTTGTTCAGCGGTGGCTTCAGGCAACACGCAAAAACGCGCGTCGCATTCGACCTGCGAAATCACATTTCCGATTACGCGCAGCTCTTCCTTCGCCGCAATACCGGCAACATCGCACTTCGACGTCCGGAATTGCAGAGTTCCCGCGCAAGGTCATTCACGCAGGAGAAGCCGCGCTCGACATCTCTATCAGCGCTAACGGTCCCGCAGAGCCCTACCGGCGAGCGGTCCAGTCCAGTCCTATGGCGCGCAGACTTGTCCCGCCTCGATCGCCCTGCTTCGGCTGGTCAGTCTGCACGCGCAATTGCGCGCTGACCTGCCCGCTGAGCATCGACGCTACCGATGTGCTCATCACGTGGCCGATGATCTGCAAGTACTGAGGCCAAAGCGCGCTGTAGCGCCTGGTCGCGTGCGCTGCTGAGCATCTTGGCGCTCATCCGGTTGGTAACGTAAGCGAAGGCGATGCCCGTCTCAGGGTCGGCGAATGCGAGTGAGCCGCCGGCGCCTGGCGCGCCGAATGCGCTCGGGCTGCCCA
>NZ_RZSW01000435.1:0-5386 GCF_003997375.1 Mesorhizobium sp. M5C.F.Ca.IN.020.29.1.1
CACCTGGCGGCATGGCAAGAAAGTCGGGCAGGACGAGGCTGGCAACGTCTACTACGAGGGTGGTGTCGATTCGGAAGGCCGCACCCGCCGCTGGGTCATCTATCGAGACTATGCGGAAGCCTCGATGATTCCGCCCGGCTGGCATGGCTGGATGCATCACCGCGTCGATATCGCGCCGCCGAGCGACAATTACAAGCCACGCGACTGGCAGAAGCCGCATCAGCCGAACCTCACCGGAAGTGCCGCCGCCTATCGCCCCAAGGGCTCTGTGCTCACCAACCAGCACCGCCCGCAGGTAACGGGCGATTACGACGCCTGGACGCCGGGTTCGTAACCGCTCGTCGCGGCGGATCGGGTCCTTTATCGCCACAATTGGTGTTTAGCTGCTTGCCGATCTGACAGCAGCGACTAGCCTTGGGCGCGACAGAATCACCCCGGGCGCAAACCACCGGACCCTTGCATGAGCATTTTCAGCCGAATCTCGATGGGCGGACTGACGGTGGCCGCCGCCGCTTTTGCGGCTTTTAGCATGGTCGCCGCACAGACGCTTGAGGCGCCAGTGGACCCGGAGGCGCCGGTGGAACCGGAGGCGACAGTGGCGCCGGCGGCACCTGCGGCACCAGAACGCATCACCAATCCCGTCGCCGAATTCGCCGGCATCGACAAAATCACCGGCCGCATCATCACCTTCGATGTTTATATCGACGAGACGGTGCAGTTCGGTGCCTTGCAGGTGACGCCGCGCATCTGCTATTCGCGGCCGCAAACCGAAGAGCCAAAGACCGATTCCTTTGTCGAGGTCGACGAGATCACGCTGGATCGCAAGATCCGCCGCATCTTCACCGGCTGGATGTTTGCCGAAAGCCCCGGCCTCAACGCCGTCGAGCACGCGGTCTACGATGTCTGGCTGAAGGGCTGCAAGCAGAAGTCGGAGGTGCCGGCACCCGACGCTGCTAAATCCAATTAGAGCGCCAGGCACGCGGGATCTCCTGTTCGGGATCACATACTGAGCTACCGGAACCGCCTTATTCTCCGTGCGTTGGTCATGGCTGGCGGTACGGAGATGTTCCCATGATGGCCAACAAGGACGAACTCCTCGATCTCGAAAGAGGGTTCTGGACCGGCGACGCTGCCTATTTCAAAGCCAATGCCGACACCGAATGCCTGGTGGCTTTCCCACAGATGGCGCAAACGATGAGTAACGCCGATCTGGCCGAAACCGCGACGGATCCGAACCGCTGGCGCGATCTCGATATCGAGCTCAAGGGCATCATCGAGCCGGGCAGCGACATCGTTGTGCTGACCTATGAGGCCCATGCCACTCGCGAGAATGGCGAGCCTTATGCGGCGCTGGTCAGCACCGGCTATGTCCATCGCGTCAATGGCTGGAAGATGATGTTCCACGCGCAGACGCCGCTGGAAGTTGCGACGAAAGACTGATTGGACGGTTCGTCAGGGAAAGAAGACCGCTTCGCCCTTCAGCGCGTCAGCCAGCATCTTTTCATACTTGCCCCTCGGCACGTCGATCGCGCCGAAACGTTTGAGGTGCTCGGTGGTGAACTGCGTGTCGAGCAGCGCAAAGCGCCTTTCCTTCAGGCGTTCAACCAGATGCACCAGGCAGATCTTCGACGCGTCCGTTTCCCGGGCGAACATGCTCTCGCCGAAGAATACCCGGCCGAGCGACACGCCGTAGAGGCCGCCGACCAGCCGACCCTCGCGCCAGGCTTCAACCGAATGGCAATGGCCCATCCGGTGAAGTTCGACATAAGCCTCGCGGATCGGCGCGTTGATCCAGGTCGACCGGCGTTCTTCGCGCCGCTCGGCGCAGCCGTCGATGGTCGCCTCGAAGTCGAAATCGAAACGGATGTCGAACAGGTTTTTCCGGATCGCCTTCCTCAGGCTTTTAGGCGTGTGAAAGCCATCGAGCGGGATGATGCCGCGCGTCTCCGGCCGCACCCAGAACACTTCGGGATCGGTGGCGCTTTCGGCCATCGGAAAGACGCCCGAGGCGTAGGCCTTGAGCAACAGGTCGGTCGGGATGCGATAGCCTGGCGCGTAGGGACGGGTCATCGCGACATTATATTCTATAAGTTCACGACCTAATCCTCTTTGGCCAGATATTTTTCCAGCCAGTGGATGTCATACTCGCCATTGGCGATATCGGGATTACCGACGAGATCGCGAAACAGCGGCAGCGTCGTCTTGATGCCGTCGACGACGAATTCGTCGAGCGCCCGCCGCAGCCGCATCATGCATTCGACACGGTTGCGGCCGTGCACGATCAGCTTGCCGATCAGGCTGTCGTAGTAGGGCGGGATCTTGTAGCCGGAATAGACGCCGGAATCGACACGGATGCCGAGGCCGCCCGGCGTGTGGAAGTGGGTGATCGTGCCGGGCGAGGGAGTGAAGGTGCGCGGATCCTCGGCATTGATGCGGCATTCGATGGCATGGCCCTGAAAGCGGATCTCTTCCTGGCGCACCGAAAGCCCGCCGCCCGAGGCGACGCGGATCTGCTCATGCACGAGGTCGATACCGGCGATCGCCTCCGTCACCGGATGCTCGACCTGCAGGCGCGTGTTCATCTCGATGAAATAGAACTCGCCGTTCTCATAGAGGAACTCGATGGTGCCGGCACCGGAGTAGCCGAGATCGGCGATCGCCCTCGCACAGACGCCGCCGATATGCGCGCGCTCCTCGGCATTGAGCGCCGGCGAGGGCGCCTCTTCCCAGACCTTCTGGTGACGGCGCTGCAGCGAACAGTCGCGTTCGCCGAAATGCACGCCGCGGCCGGCACCGTCGCCGAACACCTGGACCTCGATGTGGCGCGGCTTTTCGAGATACTTCTCGATATAGACGGCGTCGTCGCCAAAAGCGGCCCCGGCTTCCGAGCGCGCCGTCTGCAACGCGACCACAAGATCGGCTTCGCTGCGCGCCACCTTCATGCCGCGTCCGCCGCCGCCGGCCGACGCCTTGATGATCACGGGATAGCCGATCTCGGCGGCGATGCGTTTGGCGTCCTTTTCCTCGGTGACCGCGCCGTCGGAGCCGGGCACCACCGGGATGCCAAGACGCTTTGCAGTGCGCTTGGCCTCGATCTTGTCGCCCATGATGCGGATGTGATCGCCGGACGGACCGATGAAGGTGATGTTGTGCGCAGCGAGGATATCGGCGAATTTGGCATTCTCCGACAGGAATCCGTAGCCCGGATGCACCGCGTCGGCGCCGGTGATCTCGCAGGCCGCGACGATCTGGTGGATGTTGAGATAGCTGTCGCGCGACGGCGGCGGGCCGATGCAGACGCTCTCGTCGGCAAGCCGCACATGCATGGCGTCGGCGTCGGCGGTCGAATGCACCACCACCGTCTGGATGCCGAGCTCCTTGCAGGCGCGCAGCACCCTCAGAGCGATTTCGCCGCGATTGGCGATGAGGATTTTCTGGAACATCTTTCGGCTGTTCCCGGCTCTACTCGATCACGACGAGCGGCATGCCGTATTCGACTGGCTGCGCATCCTCGAACAGGATCGCCGTCACCGTGCCCGCACGAGGCGAGGGGATCTGGTTCATCGTCTTCATCGCCTCGATGATCAGCAGCGTCTGGCCTTCCTTCACCTGCTGGCCGACTTCGATGAACGCCTTGGCGTCGGGCGACGGCGCCAGGTAGGCGGTGCCGACCATGGGCGAGGCCACCGCATTCTTGGACACGTCGGCCGCTGCCGGCGCGGCTGCGGCCGATGGCTGCGCTGCCGGCGGCGCATAGGCGGGCTGCGGTGCGGCGACCGCATGGACGGCCGGCGCCTGTCGCGACACGCGCACCTTCAAGTCGCCCAGCTCGACCTCGATCTCGGTGAGGTTGGTGTCGTTCAGTATGCCCGCCAGATCGCGGATAAGCTGCTGGTCAACACCATTCTTCTTTATCGACATTTTCGAGCCTTCTGTTTGTTGGCCGGTCATAGCCGTGCGGCCAGCGCCTGCAGCGCCAGTGTGTAGCCGAGCGGCCCGAACCCGCAGATCACGCCGACGGCGACCGGCGAGACCATGGAGACGTGGCGGAATGATTCCCGCGCATGGATGTTGGAAAGATGAACTTCGGCGACGGGCAATGGGGCGACTGAGCGGATGGCGTCGTGAATGGCGATCGAGGTGTGGCTGTAGGCGCCCGGATTGATGACGATGCCAACAGCCTTGTCGGCGGCTTCCTGTATCCAGTCGACGAGGTCGCCCTCATGGTTCGACTGACGGAAATCGATCTCGAGCCCAAGCGCCGCACCTGCCTGCTTGCAATCGTCGGCGATCGCGGCAAGCGTCTTGCCGCCATAGATGCCCGGCTCGCGCTTGCCGAGCGCGTTGAGGTTGGGACCGTTCAGGACGAAAACCGTTTTCAAAATGCCGACCTTTCCCAGTGTGATTTTGAATCCGAAATTCGCAATACCTTGCAGCAGCGCTTTGAACGAATTTCGGATTCAAAGCCACACTGGCAATTTATACATTTCTGATGTGGTGGATTTGAAGTTCCTGAACGCTGATGCCACCAAAGCAGCAGGAACTTCAAATCCACCACATCAGCGCCGGCATCAGTCGGCGCGCCGGTCCTCTATAATGGGCTTAGACGCCTGCGAAAAGAGCGCAAGTAGGTTCTTTCGCTGTCCACAACAGGCGGAAAATGGCTTGCGCCGAAAGCCAGCGGGCGATCAGAGTGCGGCCTTGGCCGCCTCGATCTTCTCCGCCAGCACTTTCTGGCCGAGCGCCCCGAACACCACCTCGTTGCCGACCACATAGGAAGGCGTTCCGGTGATGGCCAGCTTGTTGGCAAGGTCATAGGTCTCGGAGAGGGCCTCGGCGATCGACGGGTCCTTCATCTTCTCGCGCAGCGTCGGTTCGTCGGCGCCGAGCGAAAGCGCTACCTTGATGGCCGCCGCTTCGGTGGCGCGTCCCTGGGCGCCGAGCAGCGCGTTGTGGAACTCGCCGTATTTCTCCGGCATCATCAGGTGGAAGGCCATCGAGACGACGCTCGCCTTCTGCGAATCCGGGCCGAGGATCGGGAACTCCTTGAGCACGAAGCGCAGGTCCGAATCGGCTGTCGTCAGCGTCTGCATGTCCTCCATGGCGCGTTTGCAGTAGCCGCAATTGTAATCGTAGAACTCGACGATGGTGACCTTGCCGTTCGGATTGCCGACGACGCCGTCGAAGGCCGAGTTGAAGATTTGGTCCTTGGCATTTTTGATGATGGCGAGACTGGCGACGCGCTGCGCCTCCTTCTGCTTGGCCTCGAGCGCTTCCTGAGCCTCCAGCAGCACTTCCGGGTTCTTCAGGAGATAGTCGCGGATGATGCCTTCGACTTCGGCCCGGTCGATCTTGGTGTCGGCGGGCGCCGCCTGGGCGATCTGCA
>NZ_RZSW01000436.1:0-5371 GCF_003997375.1 Mesorhizobium sp. M5C.F.Ca.IN.020.29.1.1
ATGGGGGCCTACGAACTGCTTGAACTCCTTCGCCAGGAAGGGCTCCGCTCACCGCTACAGATCTATTGCGCGCTGGATCGGCTCATCGAGGAGGGCCTGGCTCACAGGATCGAGAGCCTGAGCGCGTTCGCGCTTTGCGTCCACAGCGAATGCACCCATGGGCGCGCCGCCTTTGCAATCTGCGCGAATTGCGGGCGGGCAAGTGAGGTTCACGATCCGGCATTGGAGCGGGTGCTACGCCGGATTGCCCGACGGCAGGGCTTCCGAACCAAATCGGCCACGGTGGAGCTTTCGGGTCTGTGCGGGGCTTGCGCGCATGGATGAGACACCGGCCTTCCGTCCGCGGGCGATCCAATTGGCTTGTGCATGACCCAGCTGAAATCCGCAATCATTTGGAGATGACTATGCCTCTCAAAGCCCCCCAGCAAATGCCAGTCACGGTTCTTACCGGTTACCTCGGCGCCGGCAAGACGACGCTGCTCAACCGCATCCTGACCGAACAGCATGGCAAGCGATACGCCGTGATCGTCAACGAGTTCGGCGAGGTCGGCATCGACAACGACCTTATCGTCGATACCGACGAAGAAATCTTCGAGATGAACAACGGCTGCATCTGCTGCACCGTGCGCGGCGACCTGATCCGGATCATCGAGAGCTTGATGCGGCGCAGGGATCGTTTCGACGCCATCCTGATCGAGACGACCGGCCTTGCCGATCCCGCGCCGTCGCCCAGACCTTCTTTGTTGACGACGATGTGAGGCAGAAGACGAAACTCGACGCGATCGTCACCGTGGTTGATGCGAAGCATCTCCTCGGCGAGTTGTATCATGCGCACGAGGCGCAGGAGCAACTCGCCTTCGCCGACATCGTCATACTCAACAAGACCGACCTGGTAACGCCGACCGAACTCAAATGCAGTGGAGGCGCGCATTCGCAGGATCAACCCGACGGCTGCAATCAAGTATTCCACACGTTGCAATGTTCCACTCGACGAGGTTCTGGATCGCGGCGCGTTCGATCTGAACCGTGTCCTCGAAGTCGAGCCGCACTTTCTCGACGCAGAACACGAGCATGAGCATGACGATCACGTCACCAGTTTTTCTCTCGTCACAGAAGCTTTGATCGATCCGGGCAAATTCTTGCCGTGGATCCAGATGATCACACAGAAATTCGGCATCGACATGCTACGCATGAAGGGCATCCTGGCATTCAAGGGCGATGACGACCGCTTTGTCGTCCAGGCCGTCCACATGCTGCTCGAAGGCGACCACCAGCGCCCCTGGAAAGAGGGGAGAAGCGCGTGAGCCGGCTGGTGTTTATCGGCCGCAACCTGCCCAAGGGCGTGATTGAAGACGGCTTCCTCAAATGCTGTGTCGACGTGGACTCTGTAGAGGCTCTGAGTGCGTAGATTCGGCAAGGCGCCTTTGGGACAGGATTGTCTATGAAACGCCTCGCGAACCCACTCGCCCCGCGCGGGCTTGCCCTGCCGGAGAAGACCAGCCAGATCAAGGTCTGGGTTCGCGAGGCCCGCGGGCTCGATGGCGACGTCGTGGTGTCCGTCACGGAGCTCGTATGCCGCAAAGATGGCTGTCCCGACATCGAAACGGTGATCGGCATAATGCGTCCCGGCAAGAAAATCGAGACGATCCAGATTCACAAGTCAATCGCCGATGTGACCTCGCGCGATCTGCCGCAAGGGTGAATAGATTGGCGTATCCGCAGAATGCTTGGCCTGTAGGCCAAAGCTGTGAGCGCTTGCGGAAGAGTCGCCGAGGCATCGTGCTGCGACCCGGATCGGGAACCGTCGACGAGAGCTAATGCTCGCCGCATCTTTCGCCGCGCAATTTGCTGGCGCTCGACTTTGCCCAACGCGACTACAAGGTTCTGACGGCCACGATCGGCTGGTCGTCCTCTTAACCACGTGGCGAATGCGGCGTAGCTCGCGGTTTTTCGCTGGTTTATGACAATGATCTGTGGTTGTAGCGCTTGGCCGTCCGGCAAAGAACGCCCCGGCTTTTCAGCGTGTCTGAGGGAGTAATCGATAAAATGGCGAATGAAAACTGGCCCGTTTACGGCGAGATCACCGGCCCTGTCGTGATGATCGGCTTCGGCTCGATCGGGCGGGGAACGCTGCCGCTGATCGAGCGCCATTTCAAGTTCGACAAGTCCCGCATGACGGTCATCGACCCACGCGATACCGATCGCAAGCTGCTCGACGAGCGCGACATCACCTTCGTGCAGGATGCGGTGACCAAGAAGAACTACAAGAAGCTGCTGACGCCTTTGCTGACCAAAGGCGGTGGCCAGGGCTTTTGCGTCAACCTCTCGGTCGACACCGGCTCAGTGGATTTGATGCGGCTCTGTCGCAAGCTGGGTGTGCTTTACATCGACACCGTCGTAGAGCCGTGGCTCGGCTTCTATTTCGATACCAAGGCCGACAATGCCAGCCGCAGCAACTACGCGCTGCGTGAATCCATGATCGAAGAAAAGCACGCGCGTCCCGGCGGGGCGACCGCAATCTCTACCTGCGGCGCCAATCCAGGCATGGTCTCGTGGTTCGTCAAGCAGGCTCTGGTCAACCTCGCCACCGATCTCGGCCTCGAGTTCTCGGAGCCCGCGCAGCACGATCGCGAAAGTTGGGCCAGGCTGATGAAGAAGGCCGGCGTCAAGGGTATCCACATCGCCGAGCGCGACACACAGCGCACCAAGAAGCCGAAGCCGATGAACGTGTTCTGGAACACCTGGTCGGTCGAAGGCTTCATCTCGGAAGGGCTTCAACCGGCCGAGCTAGGCTGGGGCACGCATGAGACGTGGATGCCGAAGAACGGCAAGAAGCACAAGCATGGCTCGAAGGCGGCGATCTATCTGGAGCAGCCGGGCGCCAACACGCGTGTGCGCAGCTGGTGCCCGACGCCCGGTCCGCAATACGGTTTCCTGGTGACGCACAACGAGTCGATTTCGATCGCCGACTTTTTCACCTTGCGCGGCAGGAAGGGCAAGGTTCAATATCGTCCGACCTGCCACTACGCCTACCACCCCTGCAACGACGCCGTGCTGTCGCTGCACGAGATGTTCGGTGCCGCCGGCAAGGCGCAATCCGTGCATCACGTGCTCGATGAAAACGAACTGGTCGACGGTGTCGACGAGCTCGGCGTGCTGCTCTATGGCCACGACAAGAACGCCTATTGGTACGGTTCGCAACTGTCGCTGGCGGAAGCGCGCAAGCTGGCGCCTTATCAGAACGCCACGGGCATGCAGGTCACGTCTGCAGTGCTGGCGGGCATGGTCTGGGCGCTGGAAAATCCCGAGGCCGGCATCGTCGAGGCCGACGAGATGGACTACAGGCGCTGCCTGGAAGTGCAGTCCCCCTATCTGGGGCCGATCAAGGGCTACTACACCGATTGGACGCCGCTCGATAACCGCCCTGGTCTGTTCCCGGAAGACCTCGACAAAAACGACCCATGGCAATTCCGCAACATCCTCGTTCGATAGTGCAACATCCTCGTTCGATAGCAATGTTTCACTGCCTTGCAATCGCCTGGAAATCGGGCGATTGAAGGAAAGGTGGGGCCTAGAGCGACGTGCGTCCATTTGGACGCACAAAGTATAGCGCTTTGAATGTACGCATCGTGCTTTCCGAAAAATCGGATCGATTTTCCGGCCGATGCGAGAGGAGAGGATTTTGATGATGACGATTGCGCGCAAACAGCTTTCGGCCGGCATTGTCGCGGCCGCTGCCGTCGCCTTGGCGGCGTGCACCACCGCCGGCCCGGGCGGGCCGTCATTGGCCACGCGCAACGCGGTCGAAGGCTCATGGATCGACGCGCAAGGCACCGGCCTGTCGACCTTCGCCGCCGGCAGCTTCAATACCGTCGCGACCGACACCGGCCAGAAACTTGCCGACGGCAGCTACACCATGACCGGCGGTACTTCGGTCGCGATCAATGGCACTTCGCTGATCCGCCAGACGCCGATAAGCTTCAACTGCTTGTTGATCTCCACCTCGCAGCTTAATTGCACCAGTGCGAGCGGGCAGAACTTTGTGCTGACGCGACGCACCTGAGCCCATACTGAACTGCTTTGCAAAGGACGGCGGCTTGAGGACGCCGTCCTTTTTGCGCCGGCAAAGCTGGCCCCGATTCCGCTTGCATCACCTAGAACGCGATGTGAACATGGGCGAAAAGCTGGCTGTTATGTTCCAGTCGAGCAAGGGCGTTAAACAGGTCATCCGGGAGACGAAGATGAAGAAGATCGCCGCCATTGCCGCCCTGTCGGCGTCTACGCTTGGCCTGTCAGCCGGCGTGTCCTTTGCCGACTACACGCTGAACATCCTGCACATCAACGACTGGCATAGCCGCATCGAAAGCAACAACAAATATGAATCGACCTGCTCTGCCGAAGAGGAGGCCAAGGGCGAGTGCACCGGCGGCGCGGCGCGGCTGATCACGGCGATCGGCCAGGAGCGCAAGAAGCTGGAAGGTCAGAACGTGCTGCTGCTCAGCGCCGGCGACAATTTCCAGGGTTCGCTCTTCTACACCACCTACAAGGGCAAGACCGAAAGCGAATTCCTCAACCAGATGAAATTCGACGCCATGGCGGTCGGCAATCACGAGTTCGACGACGGCGAGGCGGCGCTGGCGCCGTTCCTGGATATGATCAAATTTCCGGTGCTCGGCGCCAATGTGAAGGCCAACGCGCAATCCAAGCTGGGTGACCGCGTGAAACCGTCGATCGTGATCGAGGTCGGCGGCCAGAAGATTGGCGTCGTAGGCGCGGTCACCAACGACACGCCGGAGCTCGCTTCGCCAGGCCCTAACGTCACGATCGAGGACGACGTCAAGTCGATCACGTCAGAGGTCGAGAAGCTGAAGGGAGAAGGCGTCAACAAGATCATCGCGGTCACCCATATCGGTTACAAGCGCGAGCGCGACGTCATCGCCAAGATCCCGGGTGTCGACGTGGTGGTCGGCGGCCACAGCCATTCGCTGCTGTCCAACACTGACCCCAAGGCTGAAGGCCCCTACCCGACGATGGTCGACAATCCGGACGGCTACAAAGTGCCGGTCGTGCAGGCGGCGTCCTATTCGAAATATCTTGGCGAGTTCAAGGTCGTGTTTGACGACAACGGCGTCGTCAAGCAAGCCAGCGGCGACCCGATCTACCTCGACAAGTCGATCACGCCAGATCCCGCGGTGCTTGCCCGCATCAAGGAGCTCGGCGCGCCGATCGAGGCGTTGAAGAACCAGGAGGTCGCCGAAACCACCAAAGCGATCGACGGCAGCCGTGAGAACTGCCGCACCCGCGAGTGCGAGATGGGCAATCTCGTCTCCGATGCCGTCCTTGACCGCGTCAAGGACCAGGGTGTGGAGAT
>NZ_RZSW01000437.1:0-5370 GCF_003997375.1 Mesorhizobium sp. M5C.F.Ca.IN.020.29.1.1
CGTGCTGGGCGTCTGGGTCGGCCGTCCCGATGCCGGCGCGGTGCCTGGCCTGTCCGGCTATGTCTCGGCCGCACCGATCCTGTTCGAGGGCTTCGTCCGCTCCGGCCTGGCTCCCGTGCCGCTGCCAGGCCAGCCGGCCGGCGTCACCAGACCCAGACGCGACGATCTGCCGGTGACATTGGAGCGTTTCGGTTCTGGCGCCGACGGGCTGGTCCAGGCGACGCCGACCGAGCCTGCGCCGACGATCATCTTTCCGCCGGACGGCGCCCGCGTCGATCTCGGCACCACCGCCGCCAGGGCCTCGCCGCTGGTGCTGAAGCTGCAAGGCGGCCGCGCCCCGTTCCGCTGGCTGGCCAATGGCAAGCCGCTGGTCGGCATCGACCGGCGGCGCAGTGCGACCTGGCAGCCGGACGGCGCCGGCTATTCGACCCTGACCGTGATCGACGCGGTCGGGCGCGCGGCCAGCGTGAAAGTGTTCGTTGAATAGAATGCGCCAAGCGATTCAGCGCATTGCGTTTTGCGCCCTGCTGTTGGCTGCCGATACCGCCCCTGTCCTGTCCGCGGACCTCCCCGCCGCCTTCGTTCGGCTGGCCGACATCGATCCCACCATCCGGCAGGACGTCCGCTATGCCCGCACAGTCAATTTCCTGCGCCGCAAGGCGGCCGGCTACGACGCGCCGGTATGCATCCTCACCGGGCGAGCGGCGGAAGCGCTCTCCGGCGTCCAGAAAGCGATTGCCGCCAAAGGCCTGACGCTGGTCGTCTTTGACTGCTACCGCCCTGCGCGCGCCGTCTCCGACATGGGCGAGTGGACGAGAGAAGGCGGACCACCCGACCCGCAATGGTATCCAGCGGTCAAGCGAAAGGACCTCATCGCCAAAGGCTATGTCGGTGAACTGTCGACGCATTCGCGCGGCTCGACCGTCGATGTCGCCATCGCGCGAGTCGACCGCAACACCGCTCCGAAACAGGCCTGTGGCGCGCCCGATGCCGACACGCTCGATTTCGGCACCGGCTTCGACTGCTTCGACCCGATGAGCGAAACGGCGCACCGTCCGCTCGCCGGGGAAGCAACCGCAAATCGCAAGAGGCTTGTCGAGGCCATGCGCGCCGGCGGCTTCAGGAATTATGCCCGCGAATGGTGGCATTTCACGCTGGAAAACGAGCCGTTTCCAAAGCAGCGCTTCGATTTTCCCCTCACCGCCGACTGAATCACTGATCGCTGCGAAGCAAATCGCGTCCAGACCACATCGAGCCATTGCCGAGGCGCGACCTTTCTCCAGATAGATCGCTGCATGAGCCCGGATTCGGCACCCCCGCCGTCGAGAGGAAAGAATTTCTTCATAAGGCCAAGGATCGGCGGAAAATTGCTTCGAACGGACAAAAAAAGCAACATTGAGTGCATCTAATTTCTACCAATTCAGTAGATTTGAAGCGATCTCAACGGAGGCGTAAATGACCAATCCTCATTTCAGGAAACTGCTCGGCGCCCTGGTCGCTGCATCGGTCCAATTCGGAACACTCGGTTTCGCGTTTGCCGATACCACCATCCTCAACGTGTCCTATGATCCGACGCGTGAGCTGTACAAACAATTCGACGAGGCCTTTGTCGCCCACTGGAAGGCCGAGACCGGTGAGACGGTAACCGTCCAGCAATCGCATGGCGGGTCGGGCGCACAGGCCCGCGCCGTGATCGACGGCCTCGACGCCGACGTGGTGACGCTGGCGCTCGAAGGCGACATCAACGCGATCGTCTCGAAATCGAAGAAGATCAATCCCGACTGGAGGACCAAGTTCGAGAACAATTCGGCGCCCTACACCTCGACCATCGTCTTCCTCGTCCGCAAGGGCAACCCGAAGGGCATCCACGACTGGGGCGATCTGGTCAAGGACGACGTCCAAGTGATCACGCCAAACCCCAAGACCTCGGGCGGCGCACGCTGGAACTATCTCGCCGCCTGGGCCTATGCCAACGCCAGGGATGGCGGCGACGAAGCCAAGACCAAGGAATTCGTCGGCAATCTCTACGCCCATGTTCCGGTGCTCGACACCGGTGCGCGCGGCGCGACCGTAACCTTCGCGCAAAAGGGCCTGGGCGACGTGCTGCTGGCCTGGGAAAACGAGGCCTATCTGGCGCTCGACGAGTTCGGCGCCGACAATTTCGACATCGTCTACCCGCCGACTTCGATCCTGGCCGAGCCGCCCGTCGCTGTGGTCGACGCCAATGTCGATGCCAACGGCACGCGAAAAGTCGCCGAAGCCTATCTGAGCTACCTCTACTCCAAGGAAGGCCAGACGCTGATCGCCAAAAACCATTATCGCCCGTCGAAGCCCGACCTGGTGCCGGCGGAGGACCTCGCCAAACTGCCGGAGATCAAGCTGATCACCATCGACGATCCACTTTTTGGCGGTTGGAAGAAGGCGCAGCCTTACCATTTCGGCGATGGTGGTATATTCGACCAGATCTATAAGCCGGCCCAGTAGACCCAGTAAGCTAGACTCTAGATCAGGACGACATGACCACAGCACCCGCAAAGGCGGGGTGGCGGTTCAGACAGCCGAGCGTCATTCCGGGTTTCGGATTGACGCTCGGCTTCTCTCTTGCCTACCTCACGCTCATCATCCTCATTCCCCTTTCGGGGCTGGTCTGGCGATCGGCCGCGCTCGGCTGGGCCGATTTCTGGGCGATCGCCACCGACCGCCGCACCATCAATGCGCTTGAAATCAGCTTCGGCACCGCCTTCATTGCCGCCGCGGTCAATGTCGTCTTCGGCACGATCGTCGCCTGGGTACTGGTGCGCTACAACTTTCCTGGCCGCCGCATCGTCGATGCCATGGTCGACCTGCCCTTCGCCTTGCCGACGGCGGTGGCCGGTATCGCGCTGACCACGCTCTACGCGCCGAATGGCTGGCTCGGGAGCCTGCTGGCACCGCTCGGCATCAAGGTCGCCTACACGCCGCTCGGCATCGTCATAGCGCTGATCTTCATCGGGCTGCCTTTTGTCGTGCGCACCGTTCAGCCGATCATGGAGGAGATCGACAAGGAGGTGGAGGAAGTGGCCGCGACGCTCGGCGCCAATCGCTTCCAGACCATCGCCCGGGTTCTGCTTCCGGGCCTAGCGCCGGCCATCGTCACCGGTTTCGCGCTGGCTTTCGCACGCGGTGTTGGCGAGTACGGCTCCGTCATCTTCATCGCCGGCAATCTGCCCTACAAATCCGAGATCGCGCCGCTTCTGATCGTCATCCGGCTGGAGGAATACAATTATGCGGCGGCGACCGCGATCGCGGCGATCATGCTCGCTTTGTCATTCGTGATGCTGCTGGTCATCAATCTGGTGCAGACGTGGAGCCGCAAGCGCTATGGCTGATCCGGAGATCAAATCCTACGCACCGCACCACGAAAGCCAGTCGGCGGCAGTGACCGAAAGCCGCCCGGCGAAAGCCGTGCTGATGATCGTGACCTTTGCCTTCCTCGGCATTTTCCTGCTCTTGCCGCTGATCGTCGTCTTCAACGAAGCCTTCGCAAAGGGCCTCAGTGCGTATACGGAGGCGCTGACCAACCCAGACACGCGCTCGGCGATCCACCTGACACTGCTGGTGGCGGCGATCTCGGTGCCACTCAATGTCGTCTTCGGCATCTCCGCCGCTTGGGCGATCGCCAAGTTCGAGTTCAAGGGCAAAGCCTTCCTCACCACGCTCATCGATCTGCCGTTTTCGGTCTCGCCGGTCATTTCCGGCCTGGTCTATGTGCTTTTGTTCGGAGCACAGGGCCTGCTCGGCGCCTGGCTGAAGGCGCATGGCATCGTCATCCTGTTTGCCGTGCCGGGCATCGTGCTCGCCACCATCTTCGTCACTTTCCCGTTCGTCGCCCGCGAACTGATTCCCTTGATGCAGGAACAGGGCAATGGCGACGAGGAGGCAGCGCTGTCGCTCGGCGCCAATGGCTGGCAGGCGTTCTGGTACGTGACGCTGCCCAACGTCAAATGGGGGCTGCTCTACGGCGTCTTGTTGTGCAATGCCCGCGCCATGGGCGAGTTCGGCGCGGTCTCCGTCGTGTCGGGCCACATACGCGGATTGACCAACACCATGCCGCTGCATGTCGAAATCCTGTATAACGAGTACAATGCCGCAGCCGCCTTCGCCGTCGCTTCACTACTTGCGGGCCTGGCGCTCGTCACGCTGGTCTTGAAAACACTTCTCGAAATGCGCTACGGCGCCGAGCTCGCCGCGACGCGCGGACACTAGATGAAATAAAGAGTTTGATGTCGCCCAAAGTGCGTAGCAGTTTCGGGATAACGACATGCATCGACGAAAAAGGGACGGTTGATGGAAGTTCGCGTTGCCAACGTGCGCAAGGAGTTTGAGCGGTTTCCGGCCCTCCACGACGTTTCGCTCGACATCAAGTCCGGCGAGCTGATCGCGTTGCTCGGACCCTCCGGCTCCGGCAAGACGACGCTGCTCAGGCTGATCGCCGGGCTGGAGCGGCCGACGAAAGGAACGATCTTCTTCGGCGAGGAGGATGCGTCGCAAAAGTCGATCCAGGAGCGCAATGTCGGCTTTGTCTTCCAGCATTATGCGTTGTTTCGCCATATGACGGTCGCCGACAATATCGGCTTCGGCCTCAAAGTCCGGCACGGGCCGACACGTCCGTCGGCGCAGGAAATCCGCCGCCGTGCCTCCGAGCTTCTCGACCTCGTCCAGCTTTCCGGCTTGGAAAAGCGCTATCCGGCGCAGCTTTCGGGCGGCCAGCGCCAACGCGTGGCGCTTGCCCGCGCCATGGCGATCGAACCGGCCGTGCTTTTGCTCGACGAGCCGTTCGGAGCGCTCGACGCCCAGGTCCGCCGCGAGCTGCGCCGCTGGCTGCGCGACATCCACGACGCTACCGGCTACACCACGGTCTTTGTCACCCATGACCAGGAAGAAGCGCTTGAGCTTGCCGACCGCGTCGTGGTGATGAGCCAGGGCAGCATCGAGCAGGTCGGCACCGCCGATGAAATCTACGACACGCCGAATTCGCCCTTCGTCTACGGCTTCATCGGTGAATCGAGCTCGCTTCCCGTCAAGATCGAGGACGGCCAGGTCTGGATCGCCGATCGCCCGATCGGGCTGTCCGCGCCGCAGGCACCGCAAGGCGAAGCGACGCTGTTCTTCCGTCCGCACGATGTCGAACTGGTAGACGAATGCAACGGCTGCATCGCCGGCACAGTCGCCGCCAGCCGCCGCGTCGCCGGCACCAGACGGGTGGAGCTCGAAATTGGCGGCGAGCGTCAGCGGGTCGAGGTCGAGCTGCCCGTCGACCATCCGGCGGCGCAGAAAAGCCGGGTGGCCTTCAGGCCGCGGCGCTGGAAGCTTTTTCCAGCTGTGTAGAAG
>NZ_RZSW01000438.1:0-5361 GCF_003997375.1 Mesorhizobium sp. M5C.F.Ca.IN.020.29.1.1
CCGTATTTCCCACAGGCCACGCTATGGCCGGGCTCTACCACCATGTCACGGAATACCGGTTCCGATTGCCTTAACTCGGACCCGGTATCGGTTTTTCAACATTTGCTTCGTTAGATGGCCTGGCCGCCGGACACTTCGATCCGCTGGGCATTCACCCAGCGATTATCCTCGGATAACAAGCTGGCGATCATCGGCCCGATATCGTCCGGCATGCCGACGCGGCCGAGCGCGATCATATCCGCGAACACCTTGTTGAGGTCGGGCATGTCACGGACAGCGCCGCCAAGGAAATCAGTTTCGATCGCGCCCGGCGCCACCGTGTTGACCGCGATTCCGCGGGCGCCTAACTCCTTCGCCATGTAAACGCTGAGCACCTCGACCGCGCCCTTCACCGCGGAGTAGGCGGCAAAGCCCGGGTAGGACATCCTGGTGAGGCCCGAGGAGAGGTTTAGGATACGTCCGCCGTCCGCGATCAGCGGCAGCAGCCTCTGGGTGAGGAAGAACACGCCCTTGAAGTGGACATTGACCAGCCGGTCAAACTGCGCCTCTGTCGTCTCTGCCATCATTGCCATGTCGCCATGGCCGGCATTGTTCACCAGATGATCGAACGTCTCGCGCTGCCAGGTCTCGCGCAACGCCGCCTGCAGGCGCTCAGTGAAGGAAGCGAAGGTGGCGACGTCGCCGGTGTCAAGTTGCAGGGCGACCGCCCTGCGACCGGTTGCCTGAATCTCCGCGACAACGGCCCGAGCGTCCTCGCTCCGGCTATGGTAGGTGAGGGCAACGTCACCGCCGCGGCGTGCGATGTTGAGTGCGGTGTTGCGCCCGAGCCCGCGGCTGGCGCCAGTGACGAGGGTGATCTTGGTCATGGCCTGCTCCTTTGTTTGCACCACTGCTGTGGCCACGCCGATATCGGCGCGGTGGGCAGGCTTTTGTTGCCGGAAGCTCGACCGTTTTTGCCTAATCCTCCAAAATGCTTTGCGTGTCGGGCAGCAAAGGAATAGCTTCGGTCCATGACCGCGCTCCTCAATGCCGTGCGCCGCTATGCAGACACCAATGCCGGCCCAGACGGCATGGCGCACACCCCGATACCGGGTCTCAACACGGTGCGGGCGACGGCGCCCAGCGATCTGGTCTACGACATCTCCCGACCGCTTGCCTGTCTGGTGGTCCAGGGGAGCAAGCACGTCACAATAGGTACTCAAGGCTTCGCCTTCTCAGGCGGAGATTCGCTGCTGATCACTGCGGACGTGCCGACGGTGAGCCAGATCACCCGTGCCAGCATCGCTGCCCCCTACTACTCGCTTGTTCTGGAACTCGACCCGGCGGTCATTGCGGAGCTGAGTGTGCAAATAGGCGCCCAGCATATGGCCGACCACGCGCCCGTGCGGGTTGACCCGACTGACGCTGAGGTCGCCGACGCGGCCCTGCGTTTGATGCGGCTGCTCGATCGCCCGGCATCGGTCCCGGTGCTGCAGGCCCAGCTTGTGCGCGAGATGCACTATTGGCTGCTGGCCGGACGGCACGGGTCGGCGATCCGACGTCTGGGGTGGCCAGACGGTCACGTGCAGCGAGTGGCGCGCGCGGTCGCCGTGCTTCGGGCAGAGTTCGCGCGGCCTTTACCGGTCGAGCGCTTGGCGGCTGTGGCCGGGATGAGTACGTCGTCGTTCCACCAGCACTTTCGCGCAGTAACCTCGCTCTCTCCCCTGCAATTCCAGAAGCAGTTGCGCCTCATTGAGGCGAGGCGGCTGATGCTGTCGGAGGGAAAGACTGCGAGCAGCGCGGCGTTCGCGGTCGGCTACGAAAGCGTGTCGCAGTTCACCCGGGAATATGGTCGTCTGTTCGGCCGGACGCCTGTTCGGGATACCAAAGAAGCGAGAGGCAGAACCTTAGCCGCCGCTTGAGGCGCCGATACCCTGGAGGCGCAAAGCAGCCACGAAGCGCGAGCGGATGAGCACGGTCGCGCAGCGCCATGCGGTTCGAGCGCAGAGGGGATCACCCGCTTCGGGCGAACGCGCGGCGCTTGTAATCGGCGATTACATTGGAATAGCGCCACACTTGTTACTCCCACTGTTTGCTCTCCGGTGCCAAACTATCTCACGCCAACGAGCGATGAGCAGCGAAATGGAACCGCGCTTCAGCCATGAGGCGCGGGAATTCGCCCAAATCAGGAGGTATCAAGCCATGACTTCATCAGCCGAGAGCGGACGGAAAAGCGGACAGCCTGCCATGCGCACACCACCGGTGGTGTCGCCTGAGGCGTGGGAGGCGGCTCGCGAGCGGCTGCTCGTGAAGGAAAAGGCCCAGACCCGCGCCCGTGACGCGCTGGCCGCCGAGCGGCGGCGGATGCCGTGGATGGCCGTGGAGAAGACGTATGCGTTTGAGGGGCCTGACGGAAAGGTCAGCCTGCTCGACCTGTTCGACGGCCGGCGTCAGCTGATCGTCTACCGCGCCTTCTTCGAGCCGGGAGTGTTCGGCTGGCCAGACCACGCCTGCCGCGGCTGCTCCCTGGTAGCTGACCAGGTCGCCCACGTCGCCCACCTGAACGCCCGTGACACCACACTTGTCTTCGTCTCGCGTGCGCCGCGGGCTGATATCGCGCGGCTGAAGGCGCGGATGGGCTGGGAGATGCCGTGGTACACGCTCACCGACAGCTTCGACGCCGACTTCGGCGTGGACGAGTGGCACGGCCACAACGTGTTCATCCGCGACGGCGATCGCGCGTTCCGCACCTACTTCATCAACAACCGCGGCGACGAGCAGATGGGGAGCACCTGGAATTATCTCGACATCACCCCGCTTGGCCGGCAGGAGGTCTGGGAGGACTCGCCCGAGGGCTATCCCCAGACCCCGACCTACAAGTGGTGGAACTGGCATGACAGCTACGCCGCGGATCCAGCGGCCGACAAGAAGTGGGCCGAGGTGTCGGACGCCGGAGAGGCGGCGTTCCGGGAGGCGAGCACAAAGCAATGAGCCCGGCCTGGTCCGGTGGAGATCGACGGCGGCGACGGTCGGACGGCTAATACAAAGCCGCTGGACTATTGCTGAGGGAAGCGGCGACGGCTTGCAGGAGCGCAGGTCGCTCCGCCGCTGTTCATGCGGACTTGACGACCGAAAATGGGCGTTTGTAGGTAACCGGTCTCGCCCGGAAACTGGCGGCGGGAGCAGGGCGGCCGACGTGGAAGCCCTGGATTTTATCTATGTCAAATTCGCGTACAATGGCCATCTGCTCGTCGGTTTCGACCCCTTCGACCAGGATTTTATGGCCGCGATTTCGGACCAGGGCAATAATGTCTTGCAGCATCGCCTTGCCCCTCGGGGTGCCGCAGTCATGCAGAAACGAGCGGTCGATCTTCACCGTATCGAAATCGATTAGACGAAGCCATGAGAGGCCGGCGAAGCCCGTCCCGAAGTCATCGAGCCATATCCTGATCCCTAGCAGCTTCAGGTCGCTGATGCAGCGGAGAACGTCGGAGTGCATCTCCATCTCCAGCCCTTCGGTGATTTCGAGGGCCAGCCTGCTGCCGGCTACGCCAGTCTCGCTCAAAATGGCCGCAACAGAGGTTGCGAAGCCGGGCGTCTTGAGCTGAATCGGAGAGACGTTGACGCTGACGACACGGACGTGATCGTCCGCCAGAAGCTCAGTGCACACTGTCCTTATTGCCCAGCGCCCAAGCGCCAGGACCGCGCCAGTTCGTTCCGCGACGGGAATGAACAAGCTCGGCGGAACCGATGTGCCGTCCAGCATTTTGAGGCGCATCAGAGCCTCGACGGCTTCAACTCGGCCGGACGTGACATTCTGGATAGGCTGATAGACGAGTGAAACGAGATCCTGGCCGATCGCGATCTTCAGCAAAGCCGCAATATTCTCGCTCTCGTCGCTGCTCTGGGGATCGTTTGGATCGAACAGCCAGGTACAATTTCGACCGCCTGCTTTTGCCAGATAGAGTGCGCGATCGGCCTCATGGATGATTTTTTCCAGCTTGGCGCCAGTCTGCGGCCTGGTGAATGCAGCACCAACGCTCACCGTCACAACCGAGATACCGTCTCTGCGCTGCTCGTGGGGAAGCGCGAGGTTCTCCACCGTGCATCGAATGGCTTCGGCAATATCTGCGACCTGTTCTCTTTTCTCCATGCGAGCCAGAACAATGAATTCCTCACCGCCATAACGGCCGATTGAGCCATTGTGCTGCTTAATCATTTCGGCAAGGGCATTGGCGACGAGAATCAGGCAGCGGTCGCCTTCTTGATGTCCGTAATAGTCATTGAACCTTTTGAAGAAGTCCACGTCGATGAGGATCGCCACAAAACTGCTGCCAGACCTTTGCCAGTCGCTCCAGTAGTCCCGCAGCTTCTCATCAATCGCCCGCCGATTCTCCAGACCCGTAAGCGGATCGGTTCTCGACAGATTCAACAGCGCCTGTCCGCGCTCGGTGGCTTCCTTGTGCTGGATTTTGGCTTCGAGGGCATTCAGGAAGACGTTGTAGCGCTCCTCGTTCAGCTTCCAGTTAACGTAAGACGTAAATGTGAAGCATGAAATGTAAAAAGTTCCAAAAACCAGTTTGTACATCAATGTGGAAGGCACAAAGTAGTTTACGGCATACAATATTACTAAAATTATTGCAGACGTTACAATAGACAGGCTGAACTTAAACGTGAAGAAGAGATTGGCGCTCATCATGAAGATGGTGCCGAACACCATGTAATAAGAGACGCTTTCCTTGTCTGCACCCATGACCGCTGGGCACAGCCAGCCAACATAGCCAAAGATGATGGCTCCGGCGCAAGTGACGTCAATCCATTCCGTTCCGACGCCCCGGCGAAGTTGTGCCTCCAAGATCAGGAGTGCAGTCACTCCGACCGCGAAGCGTGCCATGATCGTATAGAGTGCCACATCCGGAATCAGCAGCAGATCCGTTGCCGAAAACAACAGATAGATGGCAACAGCGATCCAAAGCCCTGGCCTGGCGTCCATTCTTCGCTTCGCTTGGCCTTCCTCTCGGTAGAGGTGGCGGAGCTCGTCGGACCGCGGCTCGTAGCGCGGTTCGAACGGCTCCGCATGGGCTATATCGGCCAATGCAGATGACGCGCATTCGTTCGTCACCACAAACCCCATCTGAACGGGACTTTGCATTCCGAACTCATTTCTAGCTTCTGCCCCCAATGCCGGCCGACTCCTCAGGCGCGACAGCGATTGCGGCGCCTCGCAAACAATATGCAGTCGCGCAAATAGGTTTTCGTTAACTCGTATCCGGAATCCCACCCACAAGGCGTCCAAAGAACCAGCATGGTTGGCGGGAAATTAACGACACCGCTAAAATGCCGGGGATGTGGCTTGGCAAAGGTAAAATTTTACGCAATATC
>NZ_RZSW01000439.1:0-5345 GCF_003997375.1 Mesorhizobium sp. M5C.F.Ca.IN.020.29.1.1
GACCGAAACGGCGCACGGCGTGCTGATAGCGTTGGAGGTAACAGGACTGCCGGCGGGTGAATGGGTCGCATTCCATATTCACGAAACCGGGAAGTGCGACCATCAGACCGGCCATGCCTCGGCCGGTGGGCACTTCAATCCGACGAATGCCGAACATGGATACCTCACCGGGAAAGGCCCGCACGCGGGCGATATGCCAAATCAGCGGGTCGGCCCCGACGGCGTTTTGCGTTCGCAGGCTTTCAACAGCGTGGTCAAGCTGGATGGTGGAGATACGGCCATACGAGGCAAGGCATTGATGATCCACGGCGGACAGGACGACTACAAAAGCCAGCCTGCAGGTGATGCCGGAAATCGTCAGGCCTGCGCCGTGATCGAGTGAAAACCTCGAAATGAGTAGAGACCTGTCCGACATATGATCTGACCGGCTCTTCAGCCTCGGCGGCCAGGTAGATGGTCGGAGCCTCTAGCGTGATGATTGCATGAACGATACTTCTCCTAAGGGTGTGCCTTCTATGGGCCTTGCCCAGTCAGCCATTTCCTCTCGCGGCCTGGTCAAGACATTCGGCAAGCTGCGCGCGGTCGATGGTATCAATCTCGATGTGCCGCGCGGCATGATTTTCGCCATCTTGGGCCCGAACGGCGCCGGCAAGACAACGCTGATGCGGATGCTCGCGACGCTGTCGCGCCCCGACGCCGGCTCTGCGACCGTGATGGGGCACGATCTCATGCAGGCCCCGCATGAGGTCCGTGCGGCAATCGCGATGACCGGGCAGTTCGCTTCGCTCGACGAGGACTTGACGGGCCGGGAGAACCTTGTCCTGCTCGCCCGACTCTGGGGTTTTCGCGGTCGCGCCGCGAAAGCTCGTGCGGACGATTTGCTCGCGGCTTTCGGCTTGTCCGAAGCGGCGACGAAGCAGGTGAGGGATTATTCAGGTGGCATGCGAAGGCGGCTCGACATAGCCGCCTCGCTGGTCGTCACGCCGGGCGTGCTGTTCCTTGACGAACCGACCACAGGCCTCGATCCGAACGCCCGCAAGGATGTCTGGGGCATGATCCGCGGCCTCGCCGAGGCCGGCGTCACCATCCTGCTCACCACCCAATATCTCGAAGAGGCCGATCAACTTGCAGCGCGCATCGCCGTCATCGACCACGGCAGGAAGATCGCCGAGGGTACCAGCCGCGAACTGAAGGCGGCCACCGGCTCCGGCTTTCTCCATGTCGCGCTCGCCGATGTCGCTCGGTTGGACGAAGCGGCGACCATTCTGGAACGCCGGCTGGAGCACCCTGTCCAACGCAGTGCCGAAGGCGCGGAGCTCTCCGTCCTTGCCCGCACAGCGAAGACCGCCAACGAGGCGCTGGCCGAGCTGGTCGCCGCCGGCATCGAGCTGTCGGATTTCTCCATGGGCCAGCCCAGCCTCGAGGAGGTCTTCTTCGCGCTGACGGCCAGCCGGGCCTGAGTGAAAGCCGCAAGGAAGGCGACAAGCCATGATCGACACGACATCCCTGCAGCGGCTGCAAAGCGTCGCCCGACCTAGAACCCCATCAGCCCTTTCCAACGCGCTCGTCTTCGGATGGCGCGCTGTGCTGAAATTCAAGCATGTGCCGGAGCAGCTCTTCGATCTGGTGATGACTCCGATCATGTTCACGCTGCTCTTCACCTTCGTCTTCGGCGGTGCGCTCGCCGGTTCGCCTGGCGAATACCTGCAGTTCTTCCTACCCGGCATCCTGGTTCAGACCGTGGTGTTTAACGCAGTCTATTCGGGCATGGGATTGTCGACCGATCTCGGCAAGGGCTTGTTTGACCGCTTCCGATCGCTGCCGATCTGGTCGCTGTCTCCGTTCGCCGGCCTGATGGTGGGCGACATCCTGCGCCATTTGATTGCCGCCTCGATCATTCTCACCATCGGGCTGATCCTCGGCTACCGGCCTGAGGCAGGCATCCCCGGCGTGCTTGCCGCCTTCGCCATGCTGATCGCCATCGGGTTCGGCATGGGCTGGGTATTCATCGTGCTCGGCCTGCTGATCCGCACGCCAACCACGGTGATGACGCTCGGCTTTACTTTCCTGTTCCCTCTCGTCTTCGCCTCCAACATCATGGTCGACCCCGGAACCATGCCGGACTGGCTGCGGGCTTTCGTCGAAGTCAATCCAGTGTCGCTGATGACGACGGCGCTGCGCGGGCTGATGGGCGGCGGGGCGACACTCAGTCAGGTCGTCCTAGCCCTGATCGCGCCGGTAGCGCTGACCGCGATCCTGGCGCCGACGACCCTATGGCTGTATCTCAGAAGGTGATTGGTTCTGCGCATGCCGCAGACGGACCGCCGATCCAAGCGAAACCGTCGAATGTTGTCTGGCGTGATGTGCGCCTCGGCTCTTGATCGCTATGCGCCGTCTTGGGTTCGGCTGTGCGGATGTTCCCCTACGCGACATGCACCGTGCGCTGCCTCGGCTTGATCGCGGTGGCGAGCAGCAGGCCGGCGACGATAAAGGCAGCGCCGGCGAGGTCGTAGTCGTGCAAGCTTTCCCCAAGGAAAAGATAAGCGAGCACGGCGACGAAGACAGTCTGCAGATAGAGCAGCATGCTGGCGCGCCCGGCACCAAGCGTCTCGACGCTGCGGTTGTAGAGGTAATACATCAGAGCGCCGCCCGGACCAGCGACATAGGCGAGTGCCAGAAGGCCGTTCGCATGCAGCGCCGAACGCTCGCCGGAAAACAGCTCCCAGAGATAGAGGGGCAGTGCGACCAGCGCGCCGGCTCCTAGCAGCAGGACCACCATCGGCAGAAGCTCGATAGCGAATTTGGAGCGACGCAGCAGCACGGTGTAGAGGCCCCAGCAAAACGCGCTGCCGACGATCCACAACTCGCCGGGATTGAACTGGAGCCGCATCAGCGCGGTAAGGTCGCCGCGCGCTACGATCACCACCATCCCGACCAGAGCGAGCAGCGCGCCAAGAGCCTTCCAGACGCCGAGGGGCTCGCCGAGCACGTAGCGGGCAAGCACCATGGTCATGATCGGCGACAGCGCCATGATGATGCCGGCGGTCGTCGCGTCGGTGTAACTGAGGCCCGTGTAGATCATGCCCTGACAGAGGGTCAGCCCGATCGCGCCGATGGCCAGCACCTCGATCGCCCGGGACTGGATCAGCACGAGCATCGCCCCGTGATGACGATGGACGATAGGGAGCAGGATCGCGCAGGCGAGCGCCAGCCGCCAGAAGCAGAGCGCCCAAGGCGGCATTTCGGGGGCAACCCACTTGGCTGCGATGTAGACGCCGGCGGACAGGAGCCAGCAGAGCGTCGCGGTGGAATAGGCGAGAGGAAGCGATACGCCGGCAGTCGCCTTGGCTACGCTTGGATGGGCTATCGGCAGCGATTGCATGTCCCTCTCCTCCCACTGCGGATCTTAGCAAGATTGCTGCGACTTGCCGAGCAGCAACGCCACCTATTTCGCCGATCCTTGTGCGGCGGTTTCTTGTTGTCCGTGTGGAACACAGGCCAGCGACGAAAGTTCGGCTTCTGCAGCCGCAGACAAATGCTGCCAGATCGGATCCTCCCCGCCGATCACAGCCCGCGTCCTTCTCCCAGGGGCGCGGGCCTCCTCTGATCCCAACAGACCGTTGCCCGCGACCTCTCCCGGAGACGCGGGCTTTTCAATCGCGTCCGCCTCGCCGGCAGAACGCGCGAAAGCGCAAGCAGACGAATGCTGCTTAGCGTTCCCGCCGCTAAGCGGATCAAAATTATTAGGCTATTTCAGAGAGTTGTGGTAGCGGGAGAGGGACTTGAACCCCCGACCCCAGGATTATGATTCCCGTGCTCTAACCAACTGAGCTACCCCGCCAGGGCGGCGAAAGGTCCGAAATCCGCCTTAAATCAGAAGGCATGTCGAAGCGTTCGCCAAGGTCGGGCGGATATAAGGTTGGGACGCCAAGCCTGTCAAGCATCGATGCAGCCGGCATGCCGCCACTTGTAATCACATCGTGCTTTTCCGAAATCGGAATCGATCTTCCGTAACGATGCGAAGGTTTACGGTCTTGAGACGTGTACCTTACGCGTTCGAGCGGACGCAGGTCGCTCTAATGGCGAAAAGCTTTGCCGGGCAGATAATTGGGCGCAGAAATGCCGGGGTTGAGTTCGGCGGGGCCCGCCGCTATGTCTCGGCCACGAAATTCTAGAGTTGGAATTGATGAAACCGCGCATTGCAGTCCTCGGTTGCGGATACTGGGGCAGCAACCACATCCGCACCCTCAAGGCGCTCGGCGCGCTGCACGCGGTCTCGGACGTCAACCCTGCCCGCGCCGAAGGCTTCGCCAGTGAGCAGGATTGCCTGGCGATCGAGCCGGAGGCGCTGTTTGTCCGCAGCGACGTCGATGCCATCGTAATGGCGCTGCCGCCGCAGTTCCACGCCGATATGGCGGTACGCGCAGTCCGGGGCGGCAAGGACGTGCTGGTGGAAAAGCCGATCGCGCTGACGGTGGCGGACGCCGAGCGCTCGGTGAAGGCGGCGGCCGACAATGGCCGCGTCTTCATGGTCGGCCATGTGCTGCGCTTTCATCCAGCCTTCGAGACGTTGAAGGCGCTGATCGACAGTGGCGAGCTCGGCGAGGTCCGCTATATCCATTCGCACCGCCTCGGGCTCGGCAAGTTTCATACCGAGAACGATGCGCTGTGGGACCTTGCGCCGCACGATCTGTCGATGATCCTGGCCATCACCGGCACGGAACCGATCGAGGTGCGTGGTGAGGGGGCAGCGCTCCTCGACAATCTCAGCGATTTCGCGCATTTGCACATGCGCTTTCCCAATGGTCTGCGCAGCCATCTCTTCGCGTCGCGGCTCAACCCTTACCGCGAGCGGCGGTTGACCGTGGTCGGCACCAAGGCGATGGCGGTGTTCGACGATGTCGAGCCGTGGGAGCGCAAGCTCGCCGTCTACCGCCACGCGGTGTGGCAAGACAGCGGCCAATGGGCCTTCACCACCAACGAGCCGTCCTATGTGGCGGTGGGCGAGGGCATGCCGCTGACGCGAGAGCTCGAGCATTTCCTCCAGTGCATCGAGACGCGGGCAGAACCGCGTACCAGCGGCGAGGAAGCCATCAGGGTGCTGCGTATCCTGACCGCTGGCACGGTTATCCACACCGGATCGTCTTCCTGAGAGAAAAATGCGGCTGTATCAGAGCCTGATCCATCCCGATAATCGGGATCTTCGTCTATTCGGCGGGAATCTGCGCCGGGCGGGCTGCCAGCCGCGTCAGCATCGCCTCGGCCTCGGCGCCACGCTCGGAACGCTCGATGAAGCCGCCGCCGAACACGCGGGCTTCGTTGCCGTCGTCGGAATAGAGCACGCA
>NZ_RZSW01000043.1:0-21754 GCF_003997375.1 Mesorhizobium sp. M5C.F.Ca.IN.020.29.1.1
CTGTCGCCTTTGGCGACATCTCCCCCTCTGTCGTCTTTGGCGACATCTCCCCCTCTGTCGCCTTTGGCGACATCTCCCCCTCAAGAGACCCTCAAGGAAGAGATTCGCCAGTCTGTTGGTTGTAACGAAACCTTCATCGTTTCGAGATGTGCCTGAAACATTGAGGCTGGACCTTGGCGGCGACGTTCAACGCCATCCAGGAGACAGCCATGAACAAGATTTCGATGACCCGGCGCGCCTTCGTCACGTCCGTGAGCGCCGCCGGTCTCGTCGGCGTATCGGGCCTCGCGCTTCCCTATTATTCGCGCGCCAATCAGCGGCCCGCCTTCACCCATGGCATCCAGTCGGGCGATGTCGACGCAACCAGCGGCGTGGTGTGGACTCGCACCGACCGCCCTTCGCGCGTGATGTTCGAAGTGTCGTCAACGGAAAATTTCGCCAACGCCGTCCGTCTTGCGCCGCTCGATACGTCGCCGGCCAGCGATTACACGGTAAAGCGGCTGCTCACCGATCTCGCCTCCGACCAGGACATCTTCTACCGCATGATCGCGGCCGATCTCGCCGACATCAACGCCGTCTCCGAGCCGATCGTCGGCCGCTTCCGCACGGCGCCGGCCTCGAAGCGCGACATTCGCTTCGCCTGGTCGGGCGATACCGCCGGCCAGGGCTGGGGCATCGACGACACCGGCATGAAGACCTATGCCACGATCGGCAAGCATACGCCCGACTTCTTCCTGCATTCCGGCGACACCATCTATGCCGACGGCCCGATGAAGGACGAGGTCGACCTTTCCGGTGGCAGCAAGTGGAAGAACAGCGTCCTGATCGACGAAAAGCGCAAGGTTGCCGAGACGCTGGACGAGTACCGGGGTCAGTGGAAATACAACATGATGGACAGGAACGTGTTGGGGCTCAACGCCATCTGCCCGACCTTTTACCAGTGGGACGACCACGAGGTGGTGAACAACTGGTCGGATTCGAAGGACCTGAGCGCCGACGACCGCTACTCGGAAAAAAACATCCATGTGCTGGCGGCACGCGCGGCACGCGCCTTCCACGAGATGACGACGATCCGCTACGAGCCGTCGGAACCGGGCCGCGTCTATCGCAAGATCGCCTACGGGCCGCTGCTCGACGTGTTCTTCCTCGACATGCGTTCCTATCGCGGCTCCAATGGTCCTGGCATGCAGGATACGGTGACGCCGCAATCGCGCATCCTCGGCGAACAGCAGATGAAATGGCTGAAGCGCGAACTGGCAAACTCCAACGCGACCTGGAAAATCATCGCCGCCGACATGCCGCTCGGTCTCGTCGTCTGGAACGACGCCACCAAGAAAGCCGGCGCCGAAGCCATCAGCAATGGCGACAATGGTCCGGCCAAAGGCCGCGAGTTGGAGATTGCCGACCTCCTTCGCTATATTAAGAATGCTGGCATCACCAACACCGTCTGGCTTACCGCTGACGTGCACTACACGGCGGCGCACTACTACAATCCTGATAAGGCGCAGTTTCAGGACTTCAATCCGTTCTGGGAGTTCGTTTCGGGTCCGCTTCACGCCGGCACCTATGGACCCAATGATTTCGACATGACCTTCGGCCCGGAGCTGAAATTCATCAAGGCGCCAACCGCCGAGCAGGGGCAGAACCTGCCACCCTCGGCTGGCCTGCAGTTCTTCGGCCTTGTCGACATCGATGGCGCCACTGAACAGATGACGGTGCGGCTGATGGATCGCGACGACAATGAACTCTACAAGGTCACGCTCGATCCGATACAGTCGGCGTGAAGGCGTCGAAGCGTCGCATGGGCGGGAACCGGTGGACGGAGGGGCACGACGGAGTGATTAGAACGGCTTCATTCAGCGCCGTTGCATTCTTCCGGAGATCTGCTGCGCCCTGGGATGACAGCCGCCGTCGGCGATCGTCAGTCCGGATAGCAAACGGTCGGAATTTGGGGCCACACAGCGCTGTCGCAGTTGGCGGCCGCCTGCCTCTGCTTGAAGGCGGCGCTAACCGGCCCGGTCACCACCGGGTCGACGCCATCGGGAGCATCGGCAAATAACTGGTCCGCCGTTCGTGTGTCGGACGGCGGGACAGGCCGCGTTTCCTTCGACGTCGCGGCCGACTGTGCCGCGCCTGCCGCGAGGAGAACGGCGAGGGCACCCCATGCGAGGATTGGCCGGTATCTGGTGCCCGTGTTGCTCATGAAATTTGAACTGTCCCGACCGCGAAAGGTTCCGCTTTGGTTAATAATTCCATTTCACACCAAGACGCTTAAGATTTGGTGACCATGTATTTGGTGGCACGCCTCCTCTTTCGCAACTGCGAAAAACCCTGTATGAGCCGCCCAACCGAAAGAGGCAGCGCCTTTTGGCCTGCTGCCTGCAACACTCCCGAGACCACAACATGAAAATTCGTAATATCGCGATCATCGCGCACGTCGACCATGGAAAAACCACCCTCGTCGACCAGCTCCTGAAACAGTCCGGCTCGTTCCGCGACAACCAGCGCGTCGCCGAACGCGCCATGGATTCGAACGACTTGGAAAAGGAGCGCGGCATTACCATCCTGGCCAAGGCGACCTCGGTCGACTGGAAGGACACCCGCATCAACATCGTCGACACCCCCGGCCACGCCGATTTCGGCGGCGAAGTCGAGCGCATTCTGTCGATGGTGGATTCGGCCATCGTGCTGGTCGACGCCGCCGAAGGGCCGATGCCACAGACCAAATTCGTCGTCGGCAAGGCGCTCAAGGTCGGATTGAAGCCGATCGTCGTCATCAACAAGATCGACCGGCCGGACGCCCGCCACGTTGAGGTGGTCAACGAAGTGTTCGACCTGTTTGCAGCGCTTGACGCGACCGACGAGCAGCTCGACTTCCCGATCCTTTACGGCTCGGGCCGCGACGGCTGGGTCTCGGAAAACCCCGAAGGTCCGAAGGACCAGGGCCTGGCGCCGCTGTTCGACCTCGTCATCAAGCATGTGCCGGCGCCGACCGTCCATCCCGGCCCGTTCCGGATGATCGGCACCATTCTGGAGGCCAATCCGTTCCTCGGCCGCATCATCACCGGCCGCATCGAATCCGGCACACTGAAATCCAACCAGGCGGTTAAGGTTCTGCATCATGACGGTACCCAGGTCGAAACCGGCCGCATCTCGAAGATCCTGGCTTTCCGCGGGCTCGAGCGCCAGCCGATCGACGAAGCGCAGGCGGGCGACATCGTCGCCATCGCCGGCCTGTCGAAGGGCACCGTCGCCGACACGTTCTGCGACCCATCGGTGACCGAACCGCTGCATGCGCAGCCGATCGATCCGCCGACCGTGACGATGTCGTTCCTCGTCAACGATAGCCCGCTGGCCGGGACCGAGGGCGACAAGGTGACCAGCCGCGTCATTCGCGACCGCCTGCTGCGCGAGGCCGAAGGCAATGTGGCTCTGAAGATCGAGGAGTCGCCGGACAAGGATTCGTTCTTCGTCTCCGGCCGCGGCGAATTGCAGCTTGCCGTGCTGATCGAGACGATGCGCCGCGAAGGTTTTGAGATCGCCGTGTCGCGACCGCGCGTCGTGATGCAGCAGGGTGACAACGGCGAATTGCTGGAGCCGGTCGAGGAAGTCGTTATCGACGTCGACGAGGAGCATGCCGGCGTCGTCGTGCAGAAGATGTCGGAGCGCAAGGCCGAGATGGTCGAGTTGCGCCCCTCAGGCGGCAACCGCCAGCGCATCGTCTTCCACGCGCCGACGCGCGGCCTGATCGGCTACCAGTCGGAACTGTTGACCGACACGCGCGGCACCGCTGTCATGAACCGGCTGTTCCATGCCTACGAGCCTTACAAGGGTGAGCTGCCGGGCCGCACCAACGGCGTGCTGATCTCCAATGAGCAGGGTGAATCAGTGGCTTATGCCATGTGGAACCTGGAAGACCGCGGTCCGATGGTCATCGATCCCGGCGTCAAGGTCTATCAGGGCATGATCATCGGCATCCATTCGCGCGACAACGACCTCGAAGTGAACGTGCTGAAGGGCAAGAAGCTGACCAACATCCGCGCCGCCGGCAAGGACGAGGCGGTGAAGCTGACGCCGCCGATTCGCATGACGCTGGAACGCGCGCTGGCCTGGATCCAGGACGACGAACTGGTCGAGGTGACGCCGAAGACCATCCGCCTGCGCAAGCTCTATCTCGACCCGAACGAGCGCAAGCGTTTTGAGAAGGCGGCGAAAGTGGTCGGCGCGGCCTAAGGGCAATACCGCGCAATGAGCGGCAAACTCGTCACGGCTGTCATATACGACAATCGGCCCAAGGCCGAAGTTTGCGTTTCGATGCTCGAAGCGTATGGGATCTATGCCCTCGCGGACTCATATGACCGACAGCAGGCTCGGCCTGATCCATGTGCAAGTCGTTGACAGTGATGTCGAAGCGGCCAAGGGTTTGATTGGCTCGGTCCCCCAAGAGGGCGACTGACCCCTGGTCGCAGTTGTCTCGCCTTATCCACCTGCAGCCGAGATGATGGCTTCTCGGTCGGGCTCACCGACGAGATCGATGCGGATCACCATCCCCGCTCGAGGCGGCTTGCGCAAAGCTTTGGCCCGGTCCGGACCAACGACCAGCAATCGCTTCTCTTCCCAGGCCTGAAGCCGCGATCGCGAGATGCCGAGTTCGCTGGCGAGCAACCGGTCTAGCCGCAGCGCTGTCGGCGTTTCGAGCCCGAGTTGGAGTTCGAGAGCGGTGGTGTTTTCCGGCCTGTCGCCGAGCACCTCCTTGTGAATGGCGGCTTCAGGAAACTCCTCGACGCGCCCGATCCTGCTGCGCAGTGCGGCAACATCGAAGGCATGGCGACGCGCCAGGGCCGGGTCGTTGCTTTCGAGCGCCTGCAGCAACGCAGGCTCGATGTCGCGGCGGTTGCACCGCTCCACAATGCCGAAATTCCAGGAATTGTCGCAACCGACGCATCGGTAGATCAGCCACGCATCGATGCGTTTGGCGTTGGCGTTGACGCGGAATTTCCCACTGCTGTGGTAAGCCTTGAGGCCGTTGCAGCGGTTGCAATTGATCAGAGGTCGAGGTGCGGTTTTGGGCGCGATCGCCCAGCGGATAAGCAGTATCGAAGACATGCCGAGAAGCCCTTCCCGTCGGGAAGTTCGTCAGATCGGCGATGTCGAGATGCCCATGTGGGCCACGGCGTGGCGAGAGGCTGCGGTGGTCGGAAATCAGGTGTCGCGGGTGGTGAAACGCAACAACGGTTCAGCAGTGCCAAACCGGTCTCGAACCGCCACCCTGAGGAACACATGTATGAAGCAGACGTCGCGAAAACGGCGCCATGCATTGTGTCGGGGGAGTTGACGAGACCGGCGGTTACGTAGGCAAAGTGAAGCTCGAAAATGTGTCGGGACGGAACTTCTAGCCGCGAGAAGTTTGGCCGGCAAGGCTCTTCTCGGTGAGCGCTACCGTTGCCCGGCCAGTTGGGCTAGTCTTGCGTAAGAGCCAACGCCCGAAAACAGAGATATCGGTCATGCACTTCACATCGCTTCTGATCTTCGCCGCCGCCCTTTTCGTCGCCGCCGGCTCGCCCGGCCCCTCGATTGCCGCTCTGGTGGCGCGGGTCATCGCAAAAGGCTTTCGCGATGTGTTTCCGTTCCTGCTCGCCATGTGGATCGGCGAGGGTATCTGGCTGTCGCTGGCGGTGTTTGGGCTGGCGGTGGTGGCGCAGACCTTCCATCTCGCCTTTGTCGTGCTGAAGTGGGTCGGCGTCGCCTATCTCGCCTACCTCGCCTGGAAGATGTGGACGGCGCCGGTCGAGGCGCGCGAGGGCGAGATGCCGCGCGAAGAGTCGGCCGTCAAACTGTTCTTTGCCGGCATGGCGGTGACGCTCGGCAATCCCAAGATCATGATGTTCTATCTGGCGCTGCTGCCGACCATCATCGATCTCGCCTCGGTGACGATCGTCGGCTGGGTCGAGCTGACGGCGACCATGGCCGTGGTTCTGGTCGCCATCGATCTGGCCTGGGTGCTTGCCGCAGCGCAGGCGCGAAAACTGCTGAAGAGCAAGCGGGCGATGAAGATCGCCAACCGCGTCAGCGCCGGCACCATGGCCGGCGCTGCGGCGGCGATCGCGGCGCGGTCCTGAGCATGATCACGAAAAGTGGAAACCGGTTTTCGGAAAGATCATGCTCAACCAAGCTACGCGTCAGCCCATTTCGATGATGGGGGCGATCTCGATGCTGAAAGCCGGGTCCTTCAGGATAGGACAATCCTTGGCCTTGCTGACGGCATCGTCAATGTCTTTCGCCTCGATGATTGTATAACCGGCGGTTGGATTGCTGCCGCCATTGTTCTCGACCTTGCCGCCGGGCAGCACCGTCTTCGACATGCCGACCGGATTGCCGCCGTCGACTACGGCCGAGCCAAGCTTGCCGTACCAGCCATTCCAGGCCTCCATCGCCGCTTTCCGTTCGGCCTCCTCGGTCGGCATCTTGCCCGAGCCATGATAGACGTAGAGAAATTTCGCCATGGTCTCCTCCTTGATCCAGCGGCATCGAACCGGCATGCGGTCGCGCCGCATTGCGATCATCGGACCAAAACGGCGAACACGCAACGAGAATGCGCGGCAGCTAATATAAAGATCATCACCGCGCCATCGCATGGTATTCATCGTTCGGCCGCATGTCGATTGCCGCCGCCACCCGGTTCGACATGTTGAAGAAGGCGGCGGTCGAGGCGATGTCCCAGATATCGCGATCCGAAAAGCCGGCCTGACGCAGCGCTGCACGATCGGCCTTGACGATCTTGTCCGGCTGCTCGGTCAGCTTCACCGCGAATTCAAGCATCGCCTTCTGTCTCGCGGAAAGATCGGCGGCGCGGAAGTTCATCACCATGATCTCGCCAAAGGCCGGGTCGCCGGAAAGCTGGCGCACCGCCGCGCCATGGGCGGCGAGGCAATAATAGCAATGATTGATGGAGGAGACGGCGACCGCGATCATCTCGCGCTCCAGCTTGGACAGGCCGGATTGGCCCAGCATCAGATCGTTGTACATATCGGTGAAGGCACGCAGCTTCGTCTCGTCGAAAGCGTAGGCCAAAAGCACATTGGGAACGATGCCGAGCTTCTCCTCGCATTTGGCGAAATAGGCCTTCGTCGCTTCGCTCAGTTCCGCGGGCGCGAGGTCAAGTGCGGTGATCTTGTCTTTCATGGCGGATTTTCTCCTCATTTTCGGTGACCCACCGGCGAATCCCGACATTTCGTCGCAAGCGGTCAAACCTTTGTCGCCAAATATGGGTCATCTGCTACCATAGTCGCAAAACATATGACGGGAGGGATTAGCGACATGGCCGGCCTGAAATCTGCAAGCCAGTTGAAAAAGATCAGCACGGCCAAAGGCAGCGAGAAACCCGGCAGGCTTGCCGATTACCTGCTGGCCCGTGCGCCGGCCGAAGATGTCGCCGCCTATGAGGTGACCGCCCTCGAACGCGCCGCCGATCTCGCCGGACGCGCCGTCGCCAGGCACAAGAAAGGCGATTGCCTCGTCGCCATAGAGGTCGATTCCGGTGTCGTCCGCCAAGGCAGGCCGATGACGGTGATCACCGTTGTCAACGACAACATGCCATTCCTGTTCGATTCCGTCCTCGGCGAGATCACCGAGAGCGCCGGCGAACCGCTGCTGGTCACCCACCCGGTCATCGTCGTCAGGCACGGCAAGAGCGGCGTCGACGAGATCCTCGGCGATGGCGGCTTTGCCAAGGGCGATCACAGTCATGAGCGGCTGAGCGTCATTCACGTCCATATCGCCCGTCTTTCGGCCGATCAGGCCGACGCATTGGCCGAGCGGTTGAAGAAAATATTAGGCCAGGTGCGCGCCGCTGTCACCGACTGGAAGCCGATGCTGGCCCGCCTCGACCAGGCAATCTCCGAGTTCCGTTACGCTCCGGTGCCGCTCGACAAGGCCCACGTCGCTGAGGCGATCGCCTTCCTCGAATGGCTACGCGACGACAACTTCACCTTCCTCGGCATGCGCGAGTTCAAATATACCGGCGGCGAGAAGAGCGGCATGCTGGAGCGCACCGAAAAGCCCGGCCTCGGCATCCTCTCCGATCCGGACGTGCTGGTGCTGCGGCGCGGCACCGAAGCGGTGTCGACGACGCCGGAAATCCGCGCCTTCCTGCACGGGCCGGAACCGCTGATCGTCACCAAGGCCAACGCCAAATCGACCGTGCATCGCCGCATCTATCTCGATTACATCGGCGTCAAGACCTACACCGCCAAGGGCGTGCTCGCCGGCGAACTGCGCATTGTCGGCCTGTTCACCTCGACTGCCTACACGCGCTCGGTGATGAAGATCCCTTATCTCAGGTCGAAAGCCGAAACCATCATCGCCAAATCCGGTTTCAACCCTGAAGATCACTCCGGCAAGGCACTGATCAACGTGCTGGAGAGCTATCCGCGCGACGAGTTGTTCCAGGTTCCGGTGCCGATCCTGCGCAAGCACGCCGAAGCCATTTTGGGGCTGATCGAGCGGCCGCGCGTCAGAGCGCTGGTGCGCGCCGATCAGTTCGACCGCTTCGTCTCGATCCTCGTCTTCGTGCCGCGCGACCGCTACGACAGCGTCGTACGCGAGAAGATCGGCACCTATCTGAAGACGGTGTTCCAAGGCCGGCTGTCGGCCTACTACCCCGCCTTTCCGGAAGGCGGGCTGGCGCGTGTCCACTTCATCATCGGCCGTTCCGGCGGCAGGACGCCGAAGATCGACCAGGCGACGATCGAGGCAGCGATCCGCGCCATCGTGCGGACCTGGGACGACATTCTGCGGGAGACCGCGGCCGAGAGCGGCGCCGATGCGGCGCTCACGGCGATCGCCTCGCGCTTCTCGGGAAGCTATCGCGACAGCTTCTCGCCGGCGGAGGCGTTGGCCGATGCCGGGCGCATCGCCAGGATCAGTGCGGCTAACCCGATCGCCATCGACTACTACCGTCATGTCAACCAGGAACCGCATCAGGCGGCGCTGAAGATCTATCACCATGGCAGCCCGGTGGCGCTGTCGCGGCGGGTGCCGGTGCTGGAGAACATCGGTTTCCGCGTGATCAGCGAGCGCACCTTCGAGGTCGGGGACGAGGCTTCCGGCATGGTCTTCATCCACGACATGGAGCTCGAAAACAGCTACGGCAAGCCGATCGACCTTGCCGACCGCGGCGCGCTGTTCGAGGACGCGTTCCTTTCCGTCTGGCGCGGCGAGATCGACAATGACGGCTATAACGGCCTTGCCCAGACCGCCGGCCTGTGGTCGAGCGAGGTCACCATCCTGCGCGCCTATGGCCGCTATCTGCAGCAGGCCGGGATCCCGCAGAGCCAGGATTTCATTGCCGCCGCACTCAACCGCTATCCGGAGATAGCGCGTGGCCTGCATGAGCTGTTCGTCGCCCGCCTCGGACCGACGGCGGAGACGGAAGGGGTGGTCGCGGCCAAGCACCTCAAGGCCAAGATCAGGGATGCGTTGGAAGAGGTTCCCAACATCGATGACGACACCATCATCCGTCGTTACCTCAACCTGATCGAAGCCTCGCTACGCACCAATCATTTCGTTCCCGATACGAAGGAGAAGGGCCAGTCGCTGGCGATCAAGCTCGACTCGCAGGCGGTTGACGGTCTGCCGGCGCCGCGGCCGTGGCGGGAGATCTTTGTCTACGGTTCCGAGGTCGAGGGCGTGCATCTGCGCTTCGGCCCGGTCGCCCGCGGCGGCCTGCGCTGGTCGGACCGCGCCCAGGACTACCGCACCGAAGTGCTCGGCCTGGTCAAGGCGCAGCAGGTCAAGAATGCGGTGATCGTGCCGGTCGGCGCCAAGGGCGGTTTCTATCCGAAGAAGCTGCCGATGGGCAGCGGCCGCGACGCCATCTTCGAAGCCGGCGCGTCCGCCTACAAGAACTACGTCTCCAGCCTGTTGTCGATCACTGACAATATCGGCCTGGACGGCGTCATTCCGCCAGCCGATGTGACCAGGCGTGACCAGGATGATCCCTACTTCGTCGTCGCCGCCGACAAAGGCACGGCGACTTTCTCCGACACCGCCAACGCCATCAGCGAGAAGCATGGCTTCTGGCTCGACGACGCCTTCGCCAGCGGCGGCTCGGCCGGCTACGACCATAAGAAGATGGGCATCACCGCCAAGGGCGCCTGGGAAGCAGTCAAGCGGCATTTCCGCGAGATGAACCGCGATATCCAGGCCACACCCTTCACCGTCGTCGGCGTCGGCGACATGTCGGGCGACGTGTTCGGCAACGGCATGCTGCTGTCCGAGCAGACCCGGCTTATCGCCGCCTTCGACCATCGCGACATCTTCATCGATCCCGCTCCAGACATGGCGGCTTCGATGGCCGAGCGCCGGCGCATGTTCGCCCTCGCCCGTTCGAGCTGGCAGGACTACGACAAGACAAAACTGTCCGAAGGCGGCGTCATCGTCTCGCGCAGCCAGAAGTCGATCACGCTGCCGCCGGCCGCGGCCGCGGCGATCGGCCTCGGCAAGACGACCGCCTCGCCGGTCGAGATCATGAATGCCATCCTCAAGGCGCCGGTCGACCTTTTATGGTTCGGCGGCATCGGCACGTATCTGAGGGCATCGACGGAAACCAACCAGGACGTCGGCGATCGCGCCAACGATGCCATCCGGGTGACCGCGCTCGAAGTGCGCGCCAAGGTCATCGGCGAGGGCGCCAATCTCGGCGCGACGCAGCGGGCCCGCATCGAGTTCGGGCTGAATGGCGGGCGCTGCAATTCCGACGCCATCGACAATTCGGGCGGCGTCAACTGCTCCGATGTCGAGGTCAACATCAAGATCGCGCTGGCTTCCGCCATGCGCAAGGGGGCGCTGACCCGCCCAGCGCGCAACAAGCTTCTCGCCGAGATGACCGACGATGTGAGCGCGCTGGTGCTGTCCAACAATTACGAGCAGACGCTGGCGCTGTCCCTTGCCCGCAAGCGCGGCCTTGCCGATATCGCCCATCAGAGCCGTTTCATGGCAGCGCTCGAGGCGCGCGGCCTGCTCGACCGCACTGTCGAAGCTCTGCCGTCGCCGGCAGCCCTTGCCGAGCGCGAGGCGCGCGGCGAGCCGTTGACCAGGGCCGAGCTCGGCGTGCTGTTGGCCTATGCCAAGATCGCGTTGTTTTCCGACATCGTCGCCAGCGACGTGCCGGACGATTCGCATTTCGACCGTGACCTGATGGGCTATTTTCCGGACCGTATGGCGAAGAAATACGCGGCCGAGATCCATGGCCATCGCCTGCGCCGCGAAATCATCGCCCGTGTCGTCGCCAACGATCTGGTCAATCGCGGCGGACCATCCTTCGTCAACAGGCTGCAGGAAGCGACCGGTCGCAGCGCGGCCGACGTGGTCCGGACCTTCGCCGTGGTGCGCGACGGGTTTGGGTTGCCGGCGCTCTATCGCCAGATCGATGCACTCGACAACCAGATCGACGGACAGGTGCAGCTCGACCTTTATCAAGCTGTTAGCCGGCTCACTTATGTGGCCAGCGGCTGGTATCTCAAGAACGATACCAGCACCGCACCGCTCGGCCAGCGGATCGCCGAGTTGCAGGACGCGCGCAAGGCACTGGAGCCGAACCTCGTTTCGCTGCTGCCGGCCTTCTCGCGCGAGCGGATCGAGGAGCGGCGGCATGGTCTGTCCAAGGGCGGCGCGCCCGAAAAACTGGCAGAACAGCTGGCGCTGACCGATGTGGCGGGCGTCGTCCCTGACATCGCGCTGACGGCCCGAACGGCGAACGCCGACATCGTCGTCGCTGCGAAGGCGTTTTTCGCGGTCAGCGATGCCTTCCGCATTCCGCGCGTCGAGGATGCGGCGCGCTCGATCGCGCCGTCCGACTACTACGACCAATTGGCGCTGTCCCGCGCCACCGACACGATCGGCGCGGCCAGGCGCGGCATCGCGGTGGCGGCGCTCACCGGCCACGCCAAGGCGGCGGATCCGGTGACGGCGTGGCTGGAGGCCGGCGGCGAGAGGGTCGGGCGCATCCGCGAGCGGCTGCAGGCGCTGACCGAGGGCGGCGACATCACCGTGTCGCGGCTGTCGGTGGCATCGGGGCTGATCAGCGACCTGACGGTGCTGTGAGAAGCCTTCCAAATCGCGCGCGATTGCCGGCAGGAACTGCGCTATAGAGCGAAGCGGTTCCCCGCTTCGGGGCACCGTTTCGTGGGAGGGGATATGGCCGAAATAGCAGTGCAGCGGACGTCGAGACGCGGCATCTGGGGGTGGATGCTGTTCGACTGGGCGGCGCAGCCGTTTTTCACGGTCATCACCACCTTTATCTTCGGACCCTATTTCGTCTCGCGCATGGCGAGCGATCCGGAAACTGGACAGGCGGCCTGGGGTTACGGCATCGCCGCGGCTGGATTTGCTATCGCCATTTTGTCGCCGGTCCTCGGCTCGATCGCCGACCAGACCGGCCCACGAAAGCCGTGGATCGCGCTCTTCGCCGCGATCAAGATCATCAGTCTTTGCCTTCTGTGGTTCGCTGCTCCCGGTTCGAACCTTTTCCTGGTCGTGCTGTTCTTCTCCCTGGCCTCGGTCGCGGCGGAATTCTCGACCGTCTTCAACGATTCGATGATGCCGCGTCTGGTGCCGAAGAGCGAAATCGGCCGAATCTCGAATATGGCATGGGGCCTTGGCTATCTCGGCGGCATGATCGCGCTGATCTTTGTCGTCGCCTTCATGGCCAGTTCGCCGGAAACCGGCAAGACGATCGTCGGCCTCGACCCGGTCCTCAGGCTCGACCCGAAATTCGGCGAGGACGCACGGGCGACCGGACCCCTGTCGGCGGCATGGTATTTCCTGTTCATCCTGCCAATGTTCTTTTTCACACCGGATGCGGCGAAGGGCATTCCCCTTGGCCCGGCGGTGCGCGAGGGGCTGTCGGAATTGAAATCGACGCTGGGCGAAATACGCAAGCGCAGCGGCATCTTCCGCTTTCTCGTCGCCCGCATGATCTATCAGGATGGCGTCAATGCGTTGCTTGCCCTGGGCGGTGCCTTTGCGGCGGCGATGTTCCACTGGTCGATCACCGAGATCGGCCTGTTCGGCATCATCCTCAACGTCGTCGCCATCGTCGGCTGCCTGGTTGCCGCACGCCTCGACGTGGCGCTCGGCTCCAAGACCATAGTGATGATTTCGCTTGTCTTGCTCAGCATTGCCACGATCGGCATCGTCTCGACCGGGCCGGGTTACACGCTGTTCGGTGCCTGGATGATGCCCGGAGCCGATAGCGGGTTGTTCGGTACACCCGCCGAAAAAGCCTACATCTTTTTCGGTCTGCTGATCGGGCTTGCCTTTGGGCCGGTGCAGGCATCGTCGCGCTCCTACATGGCGCGCAGCGTCACCGCTGCCGAATCGGGCCGCTATTTCGGCATCTATGCGCTGGCCGGACGGGCGACCAGTTTTGCTGCGCCATTCATGGTGGCCACGATCACCTTAGCCAGCGGCTCGTCGCGGCTAGGCATGGCGGCAATCGTGCTGTTCCTCGGCGTCGGCCTGGCGATCCTGGTCCGCACGCCTTATCCAGCGGACCAGCCGGCAGAGTGAACTGCTCTTCCAGTTCTCCCGTGGGAGAAGGGTGGATCGGCGCGATAGCGCCGAGACGGATGAGGGGTGCTGGAAGAAACGAGACGTGAAAACATCGAGGGATTTGAATCGTTTACGTCTTCATCGTGGCGATCCTGCCAACACCCCTCATCCGACCGAGCTTCGCTCGGCCTCCTTCTTCCGCAAGGGGAGAAGGAGGGGTGCTCAATGCCTGAAATGCCTCACGCCGGTAAACACCATAGCGATGCCGTGGGCGTCGGCGGCGGCGATGACATCGTCGTCGCGCATCGAGCCACCCGGCTGGATGACGGCGGTAGCGCCGGCTTCGATCGCAGACAGCAGCCCGTCGGCAAACGGGAAAAAGGCATCCGAAGCGACGACAGAATTTTTGGTCAGCGGCTCGGCCAGGCCGGCAGCTTCGGCCGCGTCGAGCGCCTTGCGCGCGGCGATGCGCGAGGAATCGACCCGGCTCATCTGGCCGGCGCCGATGCCGACGGTGGCACCGTCTCTGACATAGATAATGGCATTCGACTTGACGTGCTTTGCGATGCGAAAGGCGAATTTGAGATCGGCCATCTCGGCCGGCGTCGGCGCGCGCCTGGTCACCACTTTCAGGTCGAGGTCATCGACCACCGCATTGTCGCGGCCCTGGACGAGCAACCCGCCGGAAACGGATTTCACGGTGGAGCCGGCCGCGCGCGGATCGGGCAGGCCGCCGGTGACAAGCAAGCGCAGATTCTTCTTGGCGGCGACGATGCCGATTGCTTCTTCCGAGGCGCCCGGCGCGATGATGACCTCGGTGAAGGTTTTGACGATCTCTTCGGCGGCCTCGGCATCGAGGGTACGGTTCATCGCGACAATGCCGCCAAAAGCCGAGACAGGGTCGCAGGCAAATGCCTTGGCGTAGGCCGCCTTCAGCGAAGCGCCCTCGGCGACGCCGCACGGGTTGGCGTGCTTGATGATGGCGACAGTGGCGGAGCGGCCTGGATCGAACTCGCCGACCAGTTCGAAGGCGGCGTCGGTGTCGTTGATGTTGTTGTAGGAAAGCTGCTTGCCCTGAAGCTGGCGCGCCGTCGCGACGCCCGGCCGCTTATCGCCATCGACGTAGAAGCCGGCACTCTGGTGCGGGTTTTCGCCGTAGCGCATCACCTGGTCCAGCCTGCCGCCGAAGGCGCGCCAGGTGGGATGCTCGACCTCCAGCGCTTCGGCGAACCAGCCGGAGATCGCCGCATCATAGCTGGCGGTGCGGGCGAAAGCCTTGGCCGCCAGTTTCTTGCGGAAATCCAGCGAGAGCGAGCCGAAATTCATCTCCAGTGCGTTGAGCACCGAGGCATAGTCCTCGGGGTCAGTGACGATGGCGACATAGGCGTGGTTCTTGGCCGAGGCGCGGATCATCGCCGGGCCGCCTATGTCGATGTTCTCGACGATCGAGGCGTAAGCCGCGCTGGAGCGGCGGACATCCTCGAAGGGATAGAGATTGGAGACGACGAGATCGATCGGCTCAATGCCATGATCGCGCATCGCCGCGGCGTGTTCGGGATCGTCGCGCACGCCGAGCAGCGCGCCGTGCACGGACGGATGCAGCGTCTTGACGCGGCCGTCCATGATCTCGGGAAAGCCGGTAAGGTCGGAGACGTCGCGAACGGCCATGCCCGCCTCGGCGATCGCCTTTGCCGTGCCGCCGGTGGAGACCAGCTCGACGCCGGCCGCGGCCAGAGCCCTGGCGAAATCGATGAGCCCGGTCTTGTCGAAGACGGAGAGCAGCGCGCGGCGAACGGGAACGAGGTCAGGCGCGGGAATGTTCTTGGCGGCGACGGCCATGGGCTGGCGGCCTTTCACGGCTGGTTGGGAAAGTGTCCGCGCGCCGTAGCACATGGCGACCGGAAATCAAGCCGTTAGAGCGACGTGCGTTCACTTGGACGCACAGAGTACGCTCTAACACTTTTCGGCCTACGCATCGTACTTTCCGAAAATCGTTCCAATTTTCAGGCCGATGCGTTACAGCATCCTTTGCTCCAGGCCTGGATCATTCGCTCCGCTGCCACCTGCAGTCTCAGCTTTTTGCAGGATGACCGGCGATGGCCGTTCGCGTCAGTTGCCAATGGACTTCGGAAACCTCCGATGCCTTGAAGGCCAGCACGATCTGCCGGCTGCGGCGCGGGCCGCCAAGACCGGCGAAATAAATCGATTCCTCGACCTCGGGGGCTACCTCGGTGCAGGTGAACACCCATGTGTCGGCCTGTTCGGCGGTCAGCACCAGGCGGCAGTGCTCGTCCTGGAGCAGGCCTATGTCGGGATGGATGTGGAAGCGTACGGTGACGAAATCGCGGCCGTTGTTGCGGATCGCCGCGCCGCCCCGCCGCAGAAGGCGATCCCTGCCGGCGAGCACATTGCCGTTCGTCGACAATTTCAGTTCGCGCTCATGCAGGAAGCCGAAGCGCGCGACATAGCCGTCGTGGCGAGCCAGAAAACCCTGGCTGCCTTGCTGGTCGGTGCGCTTGCAAAGCACATGCTGCGGGCCGCCGATCAACGGCGTGCCGAGCAGATCGTTGACGCGCAGCGAGTGGCTGAAACGCGCCGACGAGGTGTCGTTGATGGTGGCGGTCGAATGGGCGGCCGTGGCGCGGGCAAGCGGCCGGAATTCGGCGGCGCCATAGGTATCGACGCCGGCGTTGACGACATAGTGGCGGCGGCCGGAAGACAGCTCGAAGGCCAGGCATCCGGCGTGCGCCGCGTTGGAAACATCGATAGGCGGTGGCGGGCCGGTATCGGCGATCACGGTGACGCCGCCGATGGAGAGGCGCTCGTAGCCCGAATGCGGTGCGTGCAGCAACGGCGCGCCGGCGGTGTCGTCGTGGCGCAGAATGGTGGCGATGCGGTCGTGGATGGTCGCGCCCATGCCGTTGAAGCGCGCGAGGCTGCCGTCCTGGTGGCGAAAGAAGCGAAGCGCCGGCAGCATACGGTCGATGGCGCCCATCAGCGCCGCCGGCGGCGTTTCGGCTTGATTGGCATAGGTCTGGCGCAGCGGCAGAAGATCGGCGAGCGTTTCAAGAACGGCCATCGGATTGCGGGAAATATGACCGCCATCCGGCAGAATCTGACGGTCGAGCTCCTCGGCGAGGTTGCGTGTCGCACCACGCAGCGCCGATGGCGGTGCCGGCAGTGACAGAGCGGCGAAGGCAAGCGCGATGCGGGCGCGCAGCCTGTCCTTGCCGTCCGGCATTTCGCGTGCCATCGCCCTGAGATAGCGGATCTGCATGGCCAGCGATTTCAGGAAGGCGCGGTAGAAGGGAAATTCAGCGCCTTGCAGCACCACCGAGGAATGCTGCAGCCAGGCAATGACTCGCTTGGCCGTCGTGCCGGGCTCCCAGGCGACACCGGAAATGTTGCTGCCATGGATAGTGATCCAGTCGGAGACCAGCGCGCGGGCATTGGCTGCGGCAAGCTCAGTGCCGGCGGCGCGCATATGGCGCAGCCAGCGAAAACCGTGCAGCGCCTTTTGCCAGCCGGGATTGGGCACGGCAATCTGGAAGGGCGACTTGCCGCCGGTCTCGACCAGATGCCCCGACAGCGGATAGCGGCCATAATAGATCTCGAGCGCGATCTGTGGGTCGGCCAGGCGCAGGTCCGGCGGAGCGATCAACACCCGTTCCGGCGTGCGGCCGGAGTAGCGCCAGCGATGGAGCGGCCCGGCACGCAGGCGCCGGCGCGTCTTGCGCCAGAACTCCTTCGCGACAAGCGTCAACAGACGCGTCGTGCTGCCGGCGGCGATCGCCAAAAGCCCTCCTCATACCCCTCAACCCGAAGACAAGTTATATGCTTCAAGAACTTATGCGAAGGCGAATTCCATGGAGGCCTTGGCGTTCAGCCTGTTTTCCGCAGGATTCTTCCTAAAATACTCGACAAATTGTCAGCATTAGCCGGCTCTGCGAAAGCGGGCGGCGAAGAAGCCGTCCAGGCCGGACCGTTCCGGTGAGCCGAGCTCCAGATCGGCGGGCGTGGTGCGCAGCGTGCCTTGCGGCGTCAGGAACGGATCAATGCCGGCGATCTCGCCCGGGCGGAGCGGATCGTCGACGATGTCCGCCGTCCCGGCGAGGAAGGCGCGGTAAAGCGCCTCGCCTTCGAGCGGGTCAAGCGAACAGTTGGAAAAGACGATGCGGCCGCCGGGCTTGACCAGGGTGACGGCTCGGGCGAGCAGCCTTCGCTGCAGATCGGCGAGTTTTTCGATGTCGGCCGCTGTCTTCGTCCAGGGCACGTCGGGATGCCGCCGCACCGTGCCGGTCGAAGAGCACGGTGCATCGAGGAGAACGGCGTCGAACAGTTGTTCCGGCTCATATTTGAGCAGATCGGCCTGGACGATCTCTGCGGACAGACCAAGCCGTTCGAGATTCTGCGATAGCCGCGCCAACCGGTTCTTCGAGATATCGACGGCGGTTACATTGGCGCCGCCGAGAATGAGCTGAGCGGTCTTGCCGCCGGGGGCGGCGCAGAGGTCGGCGACGCGCAAACCCTTGATGTCGCCGAAGAGCCGGGCTGGAAGGCTTGCGGCGGCATCCTGAACCCACCAGGCGCCGTCTTCGAAGCCCGGCAATTCGGTGAAGGAGGCGCTGAGCTTTTCCACTCGCACCGTGCCGGTCGGCAGCACGATGCCGCCGAGCCGCTCGGCCCACAGCGCGGGGTCGGACTTGATGGTGAAGTCGACTGGTGCCTCGTGCCGGTGAGCGGCGAGAATTTGCCTGGCCTTGTCGACGCCATAGGCGGCTCTCAGCCGGTCGGAAAACCACTTCGGCGCTTCGTCGGTGGCGGCAAGCGCTGCAGCCAACTCGGCCTGCTTGGACCGCGCCAGCGTGCGCAGCACGCCGTTGACGAGACCGGAGAAGCGCACTGTGCGCGGATCGGATTTGGCGTGGGTCACGGCAAGGTCGACGGCGGCGCTGTCGGGAATGTCGAGGAACAGTATCTGTGCCGCTGCTACATGCAGAATGTGCGAAAGCGCGGTGGCGTTGGGCGGCAGCGGCTTTTCCAGGCGACGGGCCAGCAACCCTGATATGGTCATGCGGAAGCGCAGCGCAGTAACCAGTATGGCGCGCACCAGCGCTCGATCACGCAGGTCGAGCGCCTTGTATTGCGGATGGCCGTTCTCATGGTCGGTCAGTCCGTCTAGCGGCGTCCTCGCATCGATGACGGCGGCAAGCAGCCGTGCCGCCGCCTTGCGCGCGGCGAGACCAGCGACGGGCTCGTCGGGGCTCGCTGCATTATTTTCATGATCGCCTGAAATTCGGTGCCGGCGTTTCGCTTCGCTCACGACCACGGACCCTTGGGTCCGGTCGGATTGCGGCCCCAGGGATTGGATTTCGGCCTGGCCGGTTCAGTCGACTGCTCAGGCTGCTCGGCAGCCCTCTCCCACGGACCCGACGGACGCTGCCCGTCCGCCTGCCGCGGCATCGGGGCCTGCCGCTGAGCGGGGGCGGATGCCATATCCCGCGCCATCGCCTGCAGCGCCGCGACGCGGTTGTCGGTGCTCGGGTGGGTGGAAAACAGGCTATCCATGCGCTCGCCGGAAAGAGGATTGATGATGAAGAGGTGGGCGGTCGCCGGATTGCGCTCGGCATCCGGGTTGCGGATGCGTTCGGCGCCGCGGGCGATCTTGTCAAGGGCCGAGGCAAGCCAAAGCGGCTGTCCACAGATCTCGGCGCCGCGCCGGTCGGCTTCGTATTCGCGGGTGCGGCTGACCGCCATCTGCACGATCATCGCGGCAAAGGGCGCCACGATCATCGCCACCAGCACGCCAATAATGCCAAAGGAATTGTTGTTGTCGCGGTTGCCGCCGAAAAAGAAGGCGAAATTGCCGAGCATCGAGATCGCGCCGGCGAGCGTGGCGACGATTGTCATGGTCAGCGTGTCGCGGTGCTGCACATGGGCGAGCTCGTGCGCCATGACAGCCGCGACCTCCTCATGCGACAGTTGCTGCAACAGTCCGGTGGTGGCGGCGACCGCGGCATTCTGCGGGTTGCGACCGGTGGCGAAAGCGTTGGGCTGCGGGTTGTCGATCAGATAGGTTTTCGGCATCGGTAGGCCGGCCTGTCTGGCGAGGCTCTGCACGATGGCGTAATATTCCGGCGCGTTCCTTTCGTCGACCTCGACAGCGCGGTTCATCGACAGCACCATCTTGTCGGCGTTCCAATAGCTGAACAGGTTCATAGCGGCGGCAATCAGCAAGGCGATCACCATGCCGCCCGACCCGCCGATCAGATAGCCGACGCCCATGAACAGCGCCGTCATCGCTGCCAAAAGCATAGCGGTGCGAAGTGTGTTCATTGTCTGCTCCGTTTCTGCCGGCGCTGCGGAAAAATGGTCGATCCTTGTCGGCTCATCGCTATATGATGGGAAACGTGTGGCCCTGTTTCAATCCGCCGGGAAATCGCATGATCGACGAAACCAGTAAAACAGGCGAAGCCAGCAATACAAACGCCGATCCCGGTTACGGCGCGCCGCAAAAGACGCTGACGCCGGCAGCCCGCCGCGCATTGGCGGAGGCGGAAGCACGGCGCGAACGCTATCGCCAGCAGGAAGCCGCGGTGCCGAAGGAGATCGGCGGCCGTGGCGGCAAGGAACCGGGCCGTTATGGTGACTGGGAGGTCAAGGGCCTGACCAGCGATTTTTAGGCACGACAGGATACCGGAGGGTCAGCAGACCTCGGCGGTGCTCTCCGGCTCAATGGCGATCCAGCCGCGGTCGTCGACAGCAATGCCGATCGCGTCATAACCGGCGATCGCAGCATGCGGCGTTTGCAACGGATGCTGGTGCGTGGCGCTGATCACCACGACCGCAGCACCTGCGGCCTCGGCCGCCGATATGCCGGCGGGCGCATCTTCGAAAACGAGACAGTCGCGCGCATCGACGCCCAGCCGCTCGGCCGCCAGCTGGAAGCAATCGGGGGCCGGTTTGCCGTGGGAAACGTCCTCGGCCGCGACAAGGATGGCGGGAAGCGGGATGCCAGCGGCCGCAATGCGCAGGAGAGCCAGCTCGCGCGGCGCGGATGTGACGATGGCCCAGCGCTCGGGCGGCAGCGACGCCAGAAACGCCGCGGCGCCGGCGATCGGATGGATGCCGTCGATATCGGCCGCCTCTGCCTGCAGAAGCGCATCGGCCTCGCGCATTGGTTCGACGCCTGGAAGCGCCAGCCGAGCGATGGTCTCGATCGCCCGCACGCCGTGAATCGTCGGCAGGAATGCGGCAACGTCGAGACCTTGCCGGCGTGCCCAATCCGCCCAGACCCTTTCTGCGGCGGCAATCGAATTGACCACCGTGCCGTCCATGTCGAACAGGAAGGCTGCGAATTTCTTGCCTGCGAACATCTGCTATCCCGGGAGGTTGTTTCGGAGGGACCAAAAGTCTGTCGATCGACCGTAACGTCCCGTCGGCTGCATGGGAAGGCGCGAGATCGCCTTTTCGACAATACCAGGGAACCACGGCGAGCCGTCTCGCGTTGATCAAACCGCCTTCCACGATGCTCAAAAGCGGGGGAACCGCGATGCTGATTCGGCTCGGCTACGAAATCGCCATCGACTGTGCTGAAGCCACCCCGGTGATTTCGCTGCTCGAGATCCACAAGGAGCGCCAGGCCGACATCAAGCGTCAGACGCGCGTGCTGACCTCGCCTTCCGTCCCAACCCGGCTCTATCACGATCTCTATGGTAACACCTGCCGGCGCTTCACGGCGCCGGGCGGCGGCTTTCGCATTCTTTACGATGCCGTCGTCGAGGACAGCGGCGACACCGACGAGGTCAACCCGCTGGCCAGGCAAGTGCCGGTGGCGGAGTTGCCCGACGACGTGCTCTGCTATCTGCTCGGCAGTCGCTATTGCGAAACCGATCATCTCAGCGATCTGGCCTGGCAGGTTTTCGGGCCTGTTCCATCCGGCTGGGCGCGGGTGCAGGCGATCGTCGACTATGTCCACAACCGCCTGTCGTTCGGTTACGGCTATGCGCGCTCGACCCGCACGGCGGCGCAGGCGCATGAAGAGCGCGTCGGCGTCTGCCGCGACTTCGCTCATCTGGCGATCACGCTCTGCCGCTGCATGAACATCCCTGCCCGCTACGTGAACGGCTATCTCGGCGACATCGGCGTACCGGTCGACCCGGCACCGATGGATTTTTCGGCGTGGCTGGAAGTGTTCCTCGAC
>NZ_RZSW01000440.1:0-5332 GCF_003997375.1 Mesorhizobium sp. M5C.F.Ca.IN.020.29.1.1
GCCGCGACGCGTGAAAGATAGGCTTTGTGGATGCGGCTTCTCTATATACATTCTGCGCACGTCCCGGCGCCGGCCGCCAATGCGGTACAAGTCGCAAAGATGTGCCATGCATTTCGGGTAGCCGGAGCGGAGGTCCTACTAGCGCTTCCACGCGCCTCCATGAATACACGGGACCATTATGAGAAGATCGCGCGCGAATACGGATTCGATACCGAGTTCCCATTCCGCGTTCTCCCTGTACCCTTTTGGCCTGTGCCCGGCCGGGAGCTTTTTTTTGCTGTGTTGGCGCTGCTTGCTGCGGTCTGGCTGCGGCCGCATGTAGTCTTTACACGCTCGGCTACTGTAGCGTTTGTTTCTGCCGGACTTTTCGGATTCACGACGGTTTTTGAGCTTCACGACCCGATTGGCAGTTTGAGCAGACGTCAGCGTCAGCGCCTTGCCAAACTGATAGGGCTAGAGGCATTCCGTATGCTGGTCGTCACGTCGCAACGTCTGCGGGACGACAGCATCCGCCTCTTTCCTCAATATGCGGGAAAATTTCTCATCGCGCCCAATGGCGCGGATCCTGTTCCGCCGAATGTCGAGTCATGCAGCCTCAGCGGCACGTTCAAGGTTGGTTATGTCGGACATCTGTATAAGGGAAAAGGCATGGAGATAATAAGCGCTATTGCGCCTCGATGCGGCTGGGCGACATTTCACATCGTCGGGGGAACACCAGGCGATATAGAGTATTGGACATCGAAGCTGGCCAAATGCCCGAACATAGTGTTTCACGGCTACGTTCCTCACGCCGCGACATGTGCCTACTTGGCCGAAATGGACGTTGTACTCGCGCCTTATCTTAGAGATGTAGAGGGCCAGGGCGGCGGTCGAAATATCGCTGAGGGAATGTCGCCGCTCAAGCTCTTCGAATATATGGCGCATGGCAAACCCATAGTTTCCTCCGACCTGTCAGTTATACGAGAAGTTTTGAGGGATAGCGTCAACAGCGTTCTGGTGTCGCCAGACAACCCGTCCGACTGGGTCAAAGCTCTTAAGCGCCTGCGCGAAAACAAGGCGCTTCGGGATCAGATCGGTCAGCAGGCGAAGACAGACTTTCTGGCCAGGTACAGCCGCATCGCACGCGCAACCAACATTCTAGAGGAAATCAAGAGCCGGATGCCGTCGAGCGGAAGCTCATAGGACTGCACAATTGTTCTTGTTGAAGGCGGCTGCGCCGCCAGCAAGCCTGCTTTCCGTTCGCCGCAATGAGCCCGTGGTCCGTCCTGAACCCTTGAATGGCAAGATCCGACTGCTCCGACCATCTCCCCGCGTCGCGTTGATTTTCGCATTGAGCTATGTGCCACTGTCCGGCCACTGAACCGGCGCGAACCCGATTGTGAGGCTCGATGTACTCGCTGGCGGTGGGATCGCCCGAAGCATTAGAATCAAAATTATCCGTTCAATCGGTCGGAGGATGGACTTAATGTATCCATCTAGCTTCCTGAGAAGCTGCTATATACATCAATAGACATTACGATCCGAAAAGATCAGTAGAGCAGTTTTCCAAATTATCTTAATATCGAGAAGCATGCTCCAGGATTTTATATACCAGAGGTCGTGTTCAACGCGTTTTTCCATCCTCCAGAGTTCCTTCGTTTCCCCTCGAAAGCCATTGATCTGAGCCCAGCCTGTCAAACCGGGCTTTACATGATGACGGTAAGCATAACTCGCAATGGCCAAAGTATAGGTGTCGTCGTGAGCGACGGCGTGAGGCCGTGGCCCCACCAGGGACATCTCCCCCCGAAGCACGTTGAATAACTGCGGCAGCTCGTCGATGTTTGACCGGCGCAATATTCGGCCAAGTCGGGTAACCCGCGCATCATTACGCTGCGCCTGGCGAATTTGTGCACCGTTCTCCTGCACCGTCATCGATCGGAATTTATAAATATTGAACGGCTTACCACCAAAACCTCGTCGCATCTGCCGGAACAGCACAGGGCGACCGTTCTCGAGCGCTATGGCACATGCGACCAAGGCCATCAACGGACACAGGAACAGCAGGAGCAGGGATGCAACAGCAATATCGAACAACCGCTTGAGCAGGCGTTCGGCAGGCCTCAACGGCATACGCTGGACTTCGAAGGCACGCTGCCAGCCGGTGTGCAGCGGGCATCCAGCCAGAATTCTATCTATGTAGGCGTCGGCGAAAAGATAAATCGGCAGCGGGAGGCGGGACATTTCCTCCAGGATGCGTTCGATCAACTTCCGCTGGTCCCAAGAGCAAAAGAGATAAACTGCCCCATACGAGCCATTACGGAACGCAGCCTGTGCAGCTGCGACGGCGGCATGCACCGACCGTGCCGCGATCGTGCCATCATCGTTCTCAATGTTCGAAACACCACAAACCGCGATGCCCTGTTGCCCAAGCTTGTTGATTATCCCCTGTTCCTTTCCAGGAACGCCAGAGTAAAACAGATAAACTGTGCGCAACACGAGTTTCTCAGCCGCCAGAAGCCGTTTCAGTCCACGCGCTAGAACCACGTGGCCAGGCAGCAGGGTTGGGAATCCGACCGCAAACGCCAGCGTCAAGGAGCCGCGCGAGAACGTCGACGTCGTCTTCGTGAGAAAGGCGAGCCAGAGAATTGAAAAGAAAACAAACAGCCAGCCGCTGATAAGTGTTTTAATCCTGCAGTGATTGTCCAGGATGCCACTAACCGTGTAGGCGCCCCTGGCGGTCATGAATGCGACCAGCAACAGACCGGCGGTAACACTTAGGCAGATCGAATCCCAGATATCTGGCGACGTCAAGCCGAAGGCCCTATGGTAGAGCTCAATTGACGCAAGAAGTATTGTCTGTCCAAGGAGGAAATCAGCAGTTGCGAGAAACACGCAAACTGCTCCCACAGGAAGCCGTAGCGGCTCTACCCTTCGATTCCAGAGCGCACGCGACGCCTCGGTTGGTGCATGCCGCATAGAGACGAACCCCCCGAATCCTGTTGCATCCCTTCTCCTTACTGGCTCATGGCACACGCCATCCCATAAGGAGGGGGTTATCCAGTCGGTTAGATTTGATTTAAATGTCTCAGAGACATGCCGCTGTTACCCCGGGCACAGATGAGTCGCTATTTTATCGTATCCTAATGTGTTAATATTTTCTACCTTAACGCGTCTGCGCGAGAACGGACCGGAAATCGGACTCGTTGAAGAGGTGGTCAAGGCAACGCTTTAGGGGACCGGGGCGCTTACCCTATCAGGGAGAGAGAGCCATGGCAGAAAATGGCGCTGAGGTTCGGGTCAAACATCTGAACAAAATACGCTTATTTCGGCAATTTGGGCAAGATACTCTTAGTGAAATGGCGAAAGCAGCCATCCTAAGGAGGGTTCCAAAGAATAAAGTCTTAACTCGCCTTGGGGACATACCGCGTTATATTTACTACGTAATTCACGGAAAAGTTCGTCTTAGTGTACCCCTCTCAGACGGCCGAGAGTTCATCTTTTCCGATCTTGGTCCCGGTGACACTTTCGACTTGACTAGATTGTTCATCGCGCGACACAGTAACATGAACGCTGCGTCAGTCGTGGACAGCGACTTGCTCCAAATCGAAGCAGCTTTCATGGCTAGTGTCTTCGACAAGCACCCAGATCTCGCACTGAAGGTGATCCCGTACTTATGCCAAGCAACGCACGACGCGCAAGAGCGAGTGATCCACAGTGCGTCCAGTGCACTATCCATTCGATTGGCGAGCACGCTCTTGCGATTGACTGAGACCCCGCACAGCACGGCTGCCGTGAATGGAGCTATGAGCATCCACATTTCGCAGACCGACCTCGCGGCAATGATCCCGGCGTCTCGCGCGAAAGTGAATCGTTGCCTGAGAGAATGGGAACGGCGGGATCTGACCCAATACGACCACGGCTCGCTGACAATTCTCAATCGCACCGCATTAGAGTCTGTTGCTCTTGGCTACTCGCGTTTGACCGTTCAATGATGCCTTTCCTGTGTGCTCGGGCATCTCCACGCCATTCTCCGGGAAGTTAATGAACCGGAAGGGGTGCCGGTCGTGCTCGGATCGCTCGGTAAAGTCCTTACGTCGGCGTCGTCTGTCGCCGCACCGGACATGTGCGCCTTCGTAGGTAACGAGACACCGCTCACTGCCGTGCGACGGCGGTTCGGGAGGTTCCTCGCTCACCTGCACAATCGGAGTTCCTAAATATCCAGCTAAAGTCCGGAGGCCGCTACTTTATCGCTTTCTATCTGTGGTGAATGGCCAAGCTCTGGGAATTCTAAGAGCGTCGCGCTCGGAATGGCCGCGGCTGCGGCGCGTCCGAGTTTTGGATAGTTGCCGAGCGTCTTCGCGACCTCGACGCTGGCGCGATTGCCGCACGGGGCTGTACGGTCCTTGCCCCCCGATGATCAGCGTTGTCGGCACGGAGACATTGCCAAACTCGTGGATCACAGGTTGGGTGAAGATCATGTCCGAGGTTTGAGCCTGGTTCCACGCTACCATCTCCTCATCACCATGTCGGTACAGAGATAACGATCAGTTGATCGTTGGGAGTCTTGATTGTGAGCCAATGGCACGCAGAGAGCACCGCCATTTTTGCCGTGCGCGATGCGACTTTGCTGTTGGGGAATCCGGGATTATTATCGGCCGCCCATGTATATCACGTCGGTGGAAAAATGGATTTGCAAGCCTTCAGAGATTCGATTGCGAAATCACAGCCGCCCGCTGGCTTGAACGCTGCCCTGCAAGCGCTGTGGTGGGATGCAAAGGGCGATTGGGATAAGGCGCACGAGCGCGCGCAGGTGCGCGACGATACGGCGGGTATGCGCGTGCATGCCTACCTCCATCGCAAGGAAGGCGATCAATCGAATGCGGAATATTGGTATCGTCGCTGCGACGCCGCGCCGTCGACCTTGACGCTTGATGAGGAATGGCAAGAGTTAGCGCGTGCACTTTTTGGGGCATAGCTGACGCCTTCAGCACGCCAAGTCTGGTTCTGGGGGCCTTCACTCGAACGCACCGATGACCTTTGATATAGTACCGCGGTCACGGTCGAACGGCCTGCTCCAGTCCGCCGCTCGCCGAAACAGGCGGGCGGCATCCCTCTGCCACAAGTCGGACATCTTGCCCCTGGCGCTGGTCCAAGATCGCAACGGAAGTTCAATTTCATTCCCTGTGCAGCCCGTCATAATAGGGGCGGCGGCGGCAGTACCAGCATGTCTCGAGGAGGAGATGAAAATGCGGCTCACCAGGTGTTTCAATTTTGCGGGTAAGGTTTCATCGGCGCTTTCTCCCGCAGCAGGGAGGAAACGGCGTCTGCGTCAGACTATCCTGATATGTTCAGC
>NZ_RZSW01000441.1:0-5297 GCF_003997375.1 Mesorhizobium sp. M5C.F.Ca.IN.020.29.1.1
CCGAACATGTCACCTTGGATGACGGACGCCTGCGGCAACAAGGCTAATATCTGCTGCCTTGCCAGCGGGATGGCGGTCGATCCGCCGGTCAAGAACACCGCGGTGATGTCGGATGGTTTCACCTGCGAGTCCCGGATGGTCTCACCAACCGTCGCGGCCACTCGTTCGATCTCCCTAACGATCGTGGCTTCGAGCCCGGCGCGCGAAATTTCTGCCGCGAACTTCGCACCGGGCAGCGCGACAACGACATCACCAGAAAGTTGCTCCGTCAGCGCGATCTTGGCATTTTCAACCAAAGCAGCCAGCGCGTGCCCGTAACGATGCTCGACAATATGGATGAAACGGTCGACCAGGTCGGCGCGTTCCGCCTCGTAGCGGATCTGGCGCAGATGCGTCATCGCCCTCGGGGTGTAGACCAGATTGATGCGCTGCCATGTCGCCAGGTCGATGAAGTAGCTGGCCGGCAAGTTGCGCTTGCCGTCCTTGGTCGGCGAGAGGTAGCCGAGCTGCGGCATTACATGGGTGATGCTCAACAGCCGGTCGAAGTCGGTGCCGCCGATGTGGATGCCTCGGCTCGCCAGAATGTCGTCTTTGCGATCGAGGGAGCGGGCGCGCTGCGGCGACACCCGCACGATCGAGAAGTCCGATGTGCCGCCACCCATGTCGACGATCAGCGCCAGTTCTTCCCGCGTGACCTTCTGCTCGTAGTCGAGCGCCGCCGCGATCGGCTCGAACTGAAAGGCGATATGCTTGAAGCCCTGGGCGCGTGCCGCGTTCTCGAGTTCACCTTCAGCCTTGGCATCGGCCTCGGCATCATCGTCGACGAACTGCACGGGACGACCGAGCACCACGCTCTCGACCGTATGGCCGGCATTGTCCTCCAGCTTTTTCCTGAGATGGCCGACGAACAGACCGATGATCTCGGTAAAGGCGATCGATCGGGCCTTGATCCGCGTCTTTTCATGGACAAGTGAACTGCCGAGCACGCTCTTCAGCGAGCGCATCAGGCGACCTTCGATGCTGTCGGTATAGTTGGCGATGGCGCGGCGCCCGAAATAGTTGCGGTTGTCCTCGAAGTTGAAGAATACGGCGCTCGGCAGCGTCACTTCGCCGTCTTCCAGCGCCACCAGCCGCGGCTGCCCGTTCCTGACCACGCCCACGGTGGAATTCGAAGTGCCGAAGTCGATACCGCCGAATGCTGGTCGCATCGTAAGTCCTGTATTCTGATGTGGGAGCGACAGCTCGTCTCCAGTCGGGCCGGGGTCGCGGTCTAACCCATGAACCCCAAAAGGGGAACCACCTTTCGGAGAGGCCTAGTCCTTTCGGAAGACCAGTCTTCCGAGCCAGCCTGTCAGCATGGCTAGCGACACGGCGAAAACGCCGTAGAGGAAGGAATAATCGTGGGCGACGCGGAAGATCGACTGTTCGAAACCGGACTTACGGATTTCGAGCTGGGCGGAGCTTTCCTTGATGAACAGGCCGCTCTTGAACAGAAACGCACGGGCCTTGTGGGTGCCGACTGGAACGTTGGGGGCGAGCCTGACGGTGGCGCGAAACAGGTTCTGCGACAGGAACTGCACGCCGCCAACGTTCTCGCTGTAGAGGCCGGTCGCCGTTTTGCGCTCGCGCAGCGCCGCGGTGAATTCCTGGATTGTCGCTGGACTGTCGCCATCGTCGGCCGGCTGCATGTAGATGTTGGCGGCGCCGAGTGACAGTTGCTTGTAGCTGTTGGGGTCGGTGACGTCCTGTAGCGGGCGCGTCGTCGCCACCGAATAGGACACCGGCACATTCTCGAAGGTCTCGGACTCCAGATTGATCCAGATGCCGAGCACCCGGTCCTTGCGGCGCACGACGACCGGCCGGGCCGGACCCTCAAGCACGACGATGATGTCGTAGCGCCCCCGGCGCGCGACAAGCGGGTCGGCATTTTCCAATGAGCCGAAGATGGTGAGATCGGCGCCGGAAAAGCCGGCGGTGATTGAGACATGGTCGGTGGACAGGCCGATCTGGATATTTTCGGTAGCTGGCGTCTGCGCTTTTCCCGGTGGCGCGACTGCCAACAGCGACAGCGAGGCAACGGCCAAGAACGCCCTTAAGCCCGCCATCAGGTCAGACCCACGCCCGAAAGAGAATAGAGGTTGGGCGGCGTCACGAACAGATCGATGGCGAGCCGGATTGCGACCGCCAGCACCAGCAATGCGAGCAGCGCCCTGAGCTGCTCGCCACGCAGCCTTTGGCCCGCCTTGGCGCCGTATTGCGCGCCCGCGACGCCGCCCGCCATCAACAGGAAGGCGAGCATGACGTCGACCGTCTGGTTAGTTGTGGCGTGGACCAGCGTGGTATACGCCGAGGTGAAGATGATCTGGAACAGCGAGGTGCCGATGACGACATTGGTCGGCACTTTCAAGAGATAGATCAGCGCCGGTACCATGATGAAACCGCCACCGACGCCCATGATCGACGACAGGAAGCCGATGCCGGCGCCGAGGCCGAGCACCGGGATGACGCTGACGAAAAGCTTCGAGGCCCTGAACCGCATTTTCAGCGGCAAGCGGTGGATCCAGTTGTGCTGGCCGGATTTCTTCAGCACCGGTGCCGCGCCGCTGCGGGTGGCGCGCAGCGCATTGACGCTCTCGACCAGCATCAGCCCGCCGACGGTGCCAAGCAGCACGACATAGAGCAGCGAGATGAACAGGTCGAGCTGGCCGAGCCGGCGCAAGAAACCAAAGACAAAGATGCCGCAGGTTGAGCCGACGATGCCGCCTGCCAAAAGCACACCGCCGAGCTTGAAGTCGAGCGTGCCGCGCTTCACATGCGACAATGCGCCGGAGAAGGAGGAGGCGATGACTTGGTTGGCGCCGGTGGCGACCGCGATCGCCGGCGGTATGTTGTAGAAGATCAGCAGTGGCGTGATGAGGAAGCCGCCGCCCACTCCGAACATGCCCGACAGGAAGCCTACTGCCGCGCCCATGGCCAGCAGCACGAAAATGTTGACGGAAATTTCCGCGATCGGGAGATAGATGCCCACCCGTCAGTCTCGATCAGTTTGCCTCTCGGCGAATGCAACCGTTGCGGGCATTTCGCGCCAAAAAGCCTATCTCGTTCTTGCGCCGGCCGGGCGGCGAAGTCAAACCTCGGCGCGCCGCCGAAACAAAAAACAACTCAATCAGTTAACAGGCAAATGTGTGGCAACGGCGTCGCGGAAACGACGCATCTGACGTTATTTGCGCGCAAGCAGCGCCTTGACCAGTTTTTCGTCGACCGCGCCCGTCGCCTGCAGGTCGTTGTCGGTCTGGAAAGCCATGATGGCATCCTTGGTTTTCTGGCCCATCACGCCGTCGGCATTGCCGGCCTCATAGCCGTTCTTGTTGAGAATGCGCTGCATATTCTGAACGACCGTCTTCATGTCGACGCTGGCGGTCGTCTGCGGCGTGCCGTCCTGCCATGATTCGGGAATGTCGGCCGAATTGGCCGCAGGATCGATCGGCTGTGCCTTCCACAGTTCGGCGGCGGCGCGTGCGCGTTCGAGCTGCTCGGGCCTGAGCGCCTTGGCGATCTCGTCGCGCTTTGCCGCCGCATCCTTGTCGCCGGTCTTGGCGACAAGTGCGAACCATTTGTAGGATTCTTCGAGATTCTGCTTCATGCCGACGCCCTTCGCCGCCAGGATGCCGAGATTGAACTGGCTGTCCTTGACGCCGAGCTCGGCGGCGGCCTGGAACCAGTGCGCGGCCGATTCATTGTCGGTCACGCCGTCCGCAGCCATGGCAAAGAGCACGGCGAGATTGTGCATGGCGCTGGCGTTGCCCTGCGCCGCGGCGAGCTGGTACCAGGTCTTCGCCTTCTTGACGTCGCGCGCGACCCCAGTGCCCTTCTCATAGAAGTTGCCGATCCGGTATTCCGCCGGTGCGAAGCCGAGTTCGGCTGATTTCTCGTACCATTTGGCGGCCGCTGCCATGTCTTGCTTGACGCCGCGCGATTCGGCATAGCGCGAGCCGATCTCGAACAACGCCTTGGCGTCGCCGCCGGCCGCAGCGTCACGCAAGGCAGTTGGGCCGGCATCGGCTGGGATGTCGATGTTGGCAGTGGCCGCCGCCGTCGAAGCATCCGCAGGTGTGACCGTGCCGGTCATCTCTTGGGTGGCCGTCGTGGCGGCCCTCGCTGTGGCCATTGGCTCGGTGTCGGCAGCCGTCGGGCCCGCAGGTGCAGAGGCTGTCACATTCGCCGCCGCCGGATCGGGCGGCGCCGTTGGAGTCATGGGCGCAGGCACGGGTTCAGCCTCGGGTGCGGTGCCGATCGGCGTTCCGGCGTCCGACAGCGCGGCGCGGGCGGCCTGTGCCGGCATGTCGTCCTCGGCTATCGATTCGGACGGCTCTGCCTGCCGGACGGCGCGGGCCGGCGCGCTGTCCTGTGCTGCAGCAGTTTGCGCGTCCTTCTTCGGCTCGCTGGCGGTGCCGGCCGACGTGGTTTCCGCCGGCTGCGCGGCCACGATCGGCGCTGCATCATTGCTGGCTATTTCAACGGGGTCCGAGAAAAAGGCCTTGCCCAATTGTAAGCCGGCGAGCGCCAGCATGACTGCGGCGGCCGCCATCAGGATCGGCTTGCGCCGCGCCTTGAGCAGGTCGCCGATCCTGAGCGCCTTAACCGGGCCGCTCATCGTCGATTGCCGCTTGAGAGCGTCGGCCTCGGCAGCGGCCGCTTGCGCCGCGCGTCTGGCTGCGGCGATGAAGTCGGATTTCGATGCATCGGGATTGCCGGCCCTGACCGGCGGTCCGCGTTCGTCGCGCACGCGTTTCATGATGGCGTTGAGGTCGGGGGGGCCGGAGCCGGGCTCCAGCGGCCGGTTGGCAACCTTCGGATCCAGCGGCTCGTCGAGATCGGCGCTCGGTATCTCGACATCAGGCGCCGAGCCGGCAAGCGGTGGAACGTCTGCCTCCTTCTTACCCTTGAAGGCGCGCGCCAGTCCGCCGAGAATCGACTTCCGGCCGCCGGGCTGCTCACTTTTCTCCGTCACCGTATCCGAACCAAGCGCCGCCATGGCCGCGGCCGCAGCGGCTTCGGCCGGCGTGCGCGGGTCTGGCTCATTGCGCATGATAGCATTGGCACGGCTGTCAAGGTCGGCCATGTCTCCAGTCAGCGGTAATGGCTGGTCGATATCCATGGACGGCGCGTCCTGGACCGTGATCTTGGAGGCTCGTGCCGCCAGAGAGAGCACCGGCGAAGAGGGGGGAGGGAAAGCGAGCGCGGCGGCGGGCGCCGAGCCGGGGGCCCGCGCGCCCAGTCGGTCGACGATCTTGAGC
>NZ_RZSW01000442.1:0-5290 GCF_003997375.1 Mesorhizobium sp. M5C.F.Ca.IN.020.29.1.1
GCACATATTTGTCGTTGAAGATGTTGAGGCCCTTGTTCTCCATCGCGCCCATGTTGAAGTCGGACACCGCGACGATGTTGAAGACGTCGAGGTCGTATTCGCGGCCGAACGCCTCCTCGTCCCATTTCATCGACCGTTTCAGGGCGTCCATGGCATAGCCGGCGAGCCCCTCCTTGCCCGGCTCGACATAGATGCCGAGCTCGACCTTCCGGCCAGACAACGTGACGAAGCTGTCCGCCACCTTGCCGAGAGCGCCCGCCACCAGGGCGAACAGATAGGACGGCTTGGGGAAGGGGTCGTGCCAGACTGCGTAATGCCAGCCGTCGGCAAGTTCGCCACTGCCAGCCGGGTTGCCGTTGGAAAGAAGCAGTGGCGCCTCGTGGTGCCGCGCCTCGATGCGCACCGTATAGACGGACAGGATATCGGGACGGTCGAGAAAATAGGTGATGCGCCGAAAGCCCTCGGCCTCGCATTGCGTGCAATAGACGTTGCTGGAGCGATAAAGGCCCATCAGGGCTTCGTTGTGCGCCGGCGCCAACTCGGTTTCGATCAGGAGTTGGAAGCGGGATGCTGCGGGCAGCGTGGTGATCGTCAGCTGATCGGGCGTGGCAAGAAAATCTGCCGGCGTGAGTGTCCGGCCGTCGATTGCGAGGCGGCTGAGCGTCAATCCATCGCCGTCCAGCACCAGTGGCACTGACGCCGCGACACCGTCGCGGCGTTCGACCGTCAGCACGGCGATGACGCGCGTGGCTTCTGGTGACAGGCGGAAAGTCAGGCCGGTTTTCGGAATGAGATAATCGGTGGGGCGATAGTCTTCGAGCTTGAAGACCTGGCCGGTGTCCGTGCGCATTCCGTGGGGTTTCCTGTCGATTCCCGCAGCGGCAGGTGGGTCCGCTGGTCTAAGAAATTTGAAGCACGCGCTCTTTACACGAAACCGTCACTCGACAAAACTGGCGCAGTGCCTATTTCAGGCACTCGTTCTCCCATCATCATCGCGAGGCATTCATGACTGTCGTCACACCGAAATTCGGCATGGGCGCCTCTGTGCTGCGTCGCGAGGACCAAGCCTTCATCAAGGGTCTCGGTCGCTACACGGACGACATCCAGCCGGCTGGCCTCCTGCACGGCTACGTCCTGCGATCGCCGGTGGCCAAGGCAAGCTTCACCATCGGTTCGACCGAGGCGGCCAAGGTGGCACCTGGCGTCCATCTGGTGCTGACTGGTGCGGACCTTGCTCATCTCGGCAAGCTGAAATCCGGCGTCATGCAGAGGCAGCCGGACGGCACCAAGGCGCCGACCCGCGACATTCCGGTCCTTTGCTGCGACCGAGTCAATTATGTCGGCGACGCCGTTGCCTTCGTCGTCGCCGACAGCCGCACCCTGGCGCAGGACGCGGCCGAATTGATCGAGGTCGATTACGAGGCCGAGGATGCCGCGTCCGGCACCGCCACGGCGCTTGACGAAGGCACGCCGCTGGTCTGGCCGGAACTCGGCTCCAACCGTGCCTTCAGCTACCACATCGGCGACCAGGCGAAGACCGCGGCGGCATTCGCCAGGGCGACGCATGTCACCCGCATAGAGTTCATCAACAACCGGCTGGTCTGCAACTACATCGAGCCGCGCTCGGCGATCGGCGTGTGGAACACGCAAGAGAATCGCTTCGTGCTGACCACGGGCTCGCAGGGCGTGCATTCCATGCAGTACATCCTGGCCGATGTGTTCAAGATCAGGAAGAACCAGCTGCGCGTCATCACGCCTGATGTCGGCGGCGGCTTCGGACCGAAAAGCTTCGTCTATCGCGAACATCCGCTGGTGCTCGAGGCCGCCAGGCGCCTTGGCCGCCCGGTGAAATGGGCCGGCGACCGCACCGAGCATTTCCTCACCGATGCGCAAGGCCGCGACAATGTCGTGACCGCTGAGATGGCAATGGACAAGGACGGCCGCTTCCTCGGCATGAAGGTCGATCTTCTCGCCAATATCGGCGCCTATGTCTCGCAATACGGCCCATTCATCCCCTATATCGGCGTCACCATGTCGACCGGCGTCTACGACATCCAGGCGCTCGATGTTTCGGTGACCGGCCTCTACACCAATACCTGCCCGGTCGATGCCTATCGCGGTGCCGGCCGCCCGGAAGCAGCATTCCTCCTGGAAAAGCTCGTCGACGCCTGCGCCCACGATCTGGGCTTGCCAGTCGAAGAGATCCGCCGGCGCAATTTCATTCGGCCTGAGCAGTTTCCCTATCGCACGCAGACGGACCGCCTCTATGATACCGGCGAATTCGCAGGCCATATGGACCGCGCCATCGAAGAGGCGGAGTGGCGGGCGTTTCCGGAGCGGCTGGCGCAATCGAAGGTGGCCGGCAAAATCCGCGGCATCGGCATGGCGACTTATATCGAGGCCTGTGCCTTTCCGGGCTCTGAACCGGCCTTTGTCGAATTGAACGGCGACGGCACGGTGACGCTGAAGATCGGCACCCAGACCAACGGGCAGGGGCACGCGACGGCTTATGCGCAGTTCCTCTCGGAAAAGCTTCATCTCGACATCGACAAGATCCATGTCCGCCAGGGCGACACCGACGAACTGAAAGCCGGCGGCGGCACCGGCGGCTCGCGCTCCATACCCCTTGGCGGTGTATCAGCTTCTCGCGCGGGCGAGGATCTGGCCAACAAGATCAAGCGCATCGCAGCGGATGAGTTGGAAGCCTCGGCCGGCGACATCGAATTGTTCAACGGCGTTGCCCGCATCGTCGGCACCGACCGCATGATCGATTTTTCGGCCATCGCCAAGGCCGCCAAGAACCCGGACGATCTCAAGGGCTTTGGAGAATTCGCGCAGGACGAATGCACCTATCCGAACGGCACCCACATCTGCGAAGTCGAGATCGCTCCCGACACCGGCATGACGGAGATTGTCCGCTATACGATCGTCGACGATTTCGGCGTCACCGTGAACCCGATTCTGCTGGCCGGCCAGGTGCATGGCGGCGTCGTCCAGGGCATCGGCCAGGCGCTGACGGAGAACACCGTCTATGACGACGACGGGCAGCTGTTGACGGCGAGCTTCATGGATTACGCCATGCCGCGCGCCGACGATTTCCCGTTCTTCCATTTCGAGACCCGCAACGTGCCCTCGACCACCAATGCACTTGGCATCAAGGGAGCAGGCGAGGCGGGCACGATCGGAGCAACGCCGGCCGCGCTCAACGCGGTGACGGATGCGCTCTATCGCGCCTACGGCATCAGGCATATCGACATGCCGGCAACACCGGCGCGCATCTGGGCTGCGATCCAGGAAGCAGCTGCTAAGTGAACCCGACGGACCATCCCGGCGGGCACAACACGCTGACCGGGATCATGCTCAAGATCGTGTCGGTGGCGGTCTTTGTCGCCATGTCGTCCTGCATCAAGGCGGCGGGCACGGTGCCGGCCGGCCAGATCGTCTTCTTCCGCTCCTTTTTCGCCATCTTTCCGATCGTCGTCTTCCTGGCCTTCCAGGGAAAGCTTGGCACCGCGTTTTCGACCAAGCGCCCGCTCAACCACATTGCGCGCGGCGTTGTAGGCGTCTGCGCCATGGGGCTTGGCTTCTTCGCGCTGATACGGCTGCCGCTGCCGGAAGCGATCACGCTGAACTACGCACAGCCGCTGCTGGTGGTGGTGTTCAGTTCGATCTTCCTCGGCGAAGCGATCCGCGTCTATCGCTGGAGCGCGGTTGCGGTTGGACTGGTCGGGGTGCTGGTCATCTCATGGCCGGAACTGACGCTGCTGGGTTCGGGCGCAGCACTCGGCGATCAGGAGGTGCTCGGCGTCATCGCCGCCCTGGTCGCGGCAGCGATCTCGGCTGTCGCCATGCTGCTGGTGCGCAATCTCGTCCAGAGCGAGCCTACGGCAACCATCGTGCTGTGGTTTTCGGTGACGGCGAGCGTCCTGGCGTTGCTTTCGCTGCCGTTCGGCTGGCAGGCGCTGACCCCGGTCCAGGCGGGCCTGCTCATTGCTGCAGGCTTTTGCGGCGGGGTCGCTCAGATTCTGATGACGGCAGCCTATCGCCATGCCGAGGCCTCGGTCGTGGCGCCCTTCGAATACACGTCGATGCTGCTTGGCATAGTCGTCGGCTATCTCGCTTTCGGCGACGTCCCGACGGTTCATATGCTCATCGGCGGCCTGATCGTCGTTGCCGCTGGCATCTTCATCATCTGGCGCGAGCGACAGCTTGGCCTCGAACGTGCCCGCACCCGCCAGGCGACCCCGCCGCAAGGATGATCAGGGCAGCTCGGCCCGGTCTTTCGCCAATCGCACCAGCACCGTCCGCGTTTGTTCGTCGGCGGGAAAAAAGGATTCGATCGCCAGTTCCGACAGCGTCACGTCAAGCGGCGTGCCGAACACGGTGATGGTGCTGATGAACGACAGCACGGCATCGCCATGCGCGAGCCGCAGCGGGTGCACGATCGCGTTCGGCTCAACCGGCACCGGCCGTGCGCCGTTCAGGCCGGACCGATAGGTCCGAAGCTCGCGCTCCAGTTCGACCAGAACCGGATCGCCAGCAGCGTCGTTCTGGCGTTTCAGCCGATCGAGAAGATGCGCGCGCCATTCGGCGAGGTTGACGATGCGCGGCGCGACGCCACCGGGGTGCAGACTGAGCCGCAGCACATTGACCGGGGGCGTCAGCAAGGACGCCTCGGCGACGTCGGCGAGGAACGGACCGATGGCGGCGTTTGCCGATACTAGGTTCCAGTGCCGGTCGACAGCGAGCGCTGGGAAGGGTTCGTGCCCCTTGAGCACGATCTCGATGGCTGCCATCGCCGGCGCCAGCGAGGCATCGGTGAGCGAACGCTCGCTGAAGCTAGGGGCAAAGCCCGCGGCCAGCAGGAGCTGGTTGCGCTGCCTCAGCGGGATCGACAGCTGCTCGGCCAGATGCAGCACCATGTCGCGCGAGGGCGCCGCGCGGCCGCTTTCCACGAAGCTCAGATGCCGCTGCGAGATTTCGGCTTCCATGGCGAGATCGAGTTGGCTCATGCGCCGGCGCGTGCGCCATTCGCGAATAAGGCTGCCGGCGGAAGTCTGGGTTGCTGTCATGAGCGCATGACTAGGCCGGCAGCGGATGTATTTCAATTACCGGCAAGGTTATAGCGGGGCGAAGAAACGCTGGTCGTCAACCGAGCGCCCGCAGCTTCGCTTTCACCTCGAGGAAATCCCGCCACGCCAGCTTCTTGTGAGCGGGGGTTCTCAAGAGATAGGCCGGGTGAAGGGTCGGCATGGCGGGAATGGCAATACCGGAGGCGGGCGGGTGGACG
>NZ_RZSW01000443.1:0-5277 GCF_003997375.1 Mesorhizobium sp. M5C.F.Ca.IN.020.29.1.1
CCGCCCGACAGGCTGGCGCCGCCGATCACCACCGCCGCGATCGTGTCCAGTTCGTAGCCGAAGCCGGAGCTCGGCTGGACGGAATCGAGCCGTGCCGCAAGCACGATGCCGGCAAGCCCGGCCAGCACGCCGCAGATTGCATAGACCCAGTTGGTCAGCGAGTTGACCGGTATGCCGGACAGCCTGGCGACTTCGGCGCTGCCTCCGATCGCGTAGAGGCTGCGACCGGTCGCGCGATAGTTGAGGAAGATTGCGAAGATGATCGCCAGAACGATCATCAAGCCGACGGTGACCGACAGGAAACCAAAATGGCGGATGATCGACAGGCTAGTGAACCAGTCGGGGAAGCCGATGATCTGCGAGCCGTCGGTGATCATGTTGGCGAGACCGCGGGCCACCGACATCATGGCCAGCGTGGCGATGAAGGGCGGCAGCTTGGTGACGGTCACGAGCAGGCCCGAAACCAGCCCGCAAAGTCCAGCAACGACAAGCGCTGTGACGATGCCGGCGGGCATGCCGAGATTGAGATGGTCGGGATGGGCGACGAACCCCATCACCATGGCGGCGAGCGCCAGCACGGAGCCGACGGACAGGTCGATGCCGCCGATCAGGATGACCAGCGTCATGCCGATCGCCATGATGCCGAGCACGGTGACCTGGTCGAGCACGTTGAGGATGTTGCGGACGGTCAGGAACGTGTCGGTGGTCAGCGACAGCGCAAGGCACAGCAGCACCAGCCCGATCAGCGGTCCCATGGTCCCGGCGAACAGGGCCGAAAGCTTCGCGCCCGCCGCGGCCTGCGCACCTGGGCCGGCCTTTAACTCGCTTGCACCGTTGCTCAGAGCCATTTTGTCTCCTCCATCAGCGATCCGGCGATGCATCGTCGGCTCACTCTTGCTCACCAGGCACCTCCCTGTGAACAATTTATCTTTGATATGCAATTTTGTTCAGCTAAACTGTTCGTCGGAAAATTGTCAAGGCCCGCCGCATTATTCCACGCCGGTTTGCGCCGCCAGCCGGTTTGCCTTACGAAAGGGCATGAAATGCCGCGTTTCAGGTGCGCTCTCATCCCGCGACTTCGTTTCGGCTGCTTGAGCAGGCCGAGACGGCCAAGACAAAGTAAATGTTCACCATTTTGGCTTTCATCTCACGTTGTAGACGATATCCTGTCGATGTCATAAATCTTGAATCCTGGCACGAGAACGATTTCGTGGCGCTTGGTGGGATACGCCACTTGAATGGCATTTAAGGATTCGGACGACCGCGGGAGGGCAAAAAGATGGCGATGACGGAGAATGAGAAGGCCTCGCGCTTCCCGGATGCCGAGCTTAAGGCACGTGCCGCTTGGCACTATTATGTCGAGGGGCTGACGCAAGAGAGGATTTCGGAGATCCTCGGCATCGGTCGCATCAAGGTGCATCGCATCCTGTCCGCCGCGCGTGAGGAGGGCGTCGTCCAGTTCCGCATCCGCGACAGCGTGGTCGAATGCTTGGTCCTGGAAGAGGCTCTGAAGCAGCGTTTCGGACTGAGCCAGGCGGTTGTGGTGCCGTCGGCCGCCGACCGAACCAACACGCCGCTGATGATCGGCCATGCCGCGGGCGCCTATCTGGCCGACAATGTGAATGCCGGCGATGTCATCGCACTTGGCTGGGGGAGGACGCTGAAATTCGCCATCAACGAATTGCCGCGGCGGCCGATCGGCAGGACGACGGTGGTTTCCATGCTGGGCGGCCTCACCCATGCCCAGCCGCTCAACCCGACCGAGAGCGCCTGGGAATTCGCCGAAAAGATCGGTGCGGAGTGCTTTCTGCTGCCGGTACCGGTCTATGCCGACAGGCCGGAGCAGCGCGAAGCCTTCATGAGCCAGCGCAGCGTTCAGGACGTTGTCTTCCGCGCGCGCCGGGCAAACATCGCCGTGCTCAGCGTCGGATCATTTTCCAACGACAGCCCGATCGCCAATTACGGCTTCATCAAGCCCAGCGAACTCGAGGAATTGCAGGCGGCCGGCGCAGTTGGTGATATTTTATGCCATTTCATCGACGCCGAGGGCCGGCTCGTCGACCATGAGGTCAACCGCCGGGTCTGCGCCTATCCGCTGCAGGACCTGTCGGACATCCCGGCCATCATTCTGGTCTCGGGAGGGCAGGAAAAAATTGCCATCATGCGGGCGGCGCTCGCCAACACCAAGATATCGGTTTTGATCACCGACGAGGATGCGGCCAAGGGCCTGCTCAACCGCTAGCCTCGCTTAGCGCGTCGAGGCGGGCATGGATGTCGCGCGTCGCCCGATAAAGGTCGCGGTAGATCGCCTTGCGCGCGCGATAACCGGAGATCAGCCCCTCGACCGGCTCGACATGCCTGGTTGGCGGCGCGGCCATCGCCTCAGCCGCGGTCTCCGGCGAGGGAAACCATCCGATGGCGGAGGCCGCCAGCATGGCGGCGCCGAGCGCTGCGGCTTCGTTGACCGGCGAGACGGAGAGCGGCCGCTCGAGCACGCTTGCCATGATCCGCATCAGCAGGGCGCAGTTGGTGCCGCCGCCGGCAGCTATCACAGCCGCCGGTTTGCCGCCGGCTTGAGTTTCCATTGCTTCGCTGGCGATGGCCTGCTCGAAGGCGATGCCTTCCAGAACCGCTCGAAAAAGGTGCTTCGGCTCATGGTCCAGCGACAGACCGACAATGGCGCCTCTCGCCGCGCCGTCCCAATAGGGACTCATGACACCGGCCCAATAGGGCATGACAAGCAGGCCCTCGCTGCCGGCGGAAACGTCGACCGCCGCCTTCTCCAGCGCTGCGGCCGACGGCGAGCCGGTCGTGCGAACGATCCAATCGACCAGTTGCATGCCCGAGCGCAGCACGGTCTCCAACATGAAGCCCGAACCGGTCGGCGAGACCAGCGTTCGAAACGCGTTCGACGTCGTGATCTTACCGGAATAACAGCCGCTGACGATGCCCGAGCCAAGCGAGAGATAGCTTTTGCCTTCGGCGTGAACGCCCATGCCGAGGCCCATCGCCTGGCCGTCGCCGGCGCCGGCGACAACAGGCGTGCCGGCCTTCAGGCCGGTCAGCCATGCCGCACTTTCGACAAGTCCGCCGCAGATTGCGCCCGGCGCGACCAGTTCCGGCAACTGGTCCGGCCGGAGTCCTGCGGCGGTAACGAGCTCAGGGTGCCAAGTGCCATTCCTGACGTCGAGCAGCCCGAGCGGATCCGCACTTGCCGTGCTGGTGACCAGATGTGCGGTCAGCCGGTGGACGAAGAAGCCATGCACGTCGACGAGTGCGGCTGCGTCGTCGAGCGTTTGCGGCTGGTGTTCGGCCAGCCAGGCGATCGCATAGAGCGCGGGCGTCGGGTCTGGCGGCTTGCCGCTCCAGTCGCGGATCGTCTCGCGGCCGAACTCAGCCGAAAGCCTGATAACTTGCGGGCGCGCGCGCTCGTCCAGCCACAGGATCGCCGGAATAAGCGGCTTGCCGACGTGATCGATCAGGGTGAAGGTCTCGCGCTGGTGGGCGATGGAGATCGCCGCCACCCGCGAAGCGCCCACCGCCTCAGTGACCTGCTTCAATGCACCGAGCAGCGCGGTCCACCAATGTTCGGCATCCTGCTCGAAATGGCCGGGCTTGGGATTTGAAAGCGGATAGGCTTCGCGCGCCTGGAACAGTTCCTCGCCGTCGCGCGTGAAAGCGATCGCCTTCACGGCCGTCGTCGAGGCGTCGATCCCGATTACGACATCGTCCATCAGGTGGAAATCCAGCGGATTCAGGTGGCGTTCGTAACGAACCGTCCGTCCGACTGGTCGAGACGACGGCGGATCTGGGTTATCACCATCGAATCGTCGGGTACACAGTTTTCGTAGGTGAGGAAATCGCCTGTCTTGACCGGCTTGACCACCTTGGCCCGCTCGGCGAGGCCGAGCGGCAGGGCGCCGCGGGCGCGCGCATCCTTCCAGGTCATGGCGAAGCCGCGATAGTCGCTCTCGCCAATCATGCCAAGCGACTGGCCAAGGCCAAGGTCGCTCTTGGCAACCGCCACCGCCTCGGCGACCGGATGGTCGAGCGGCTCCATGTCGGCGCGCTTGTAGACCACGGCGCGCGCCGCCGACAGCGGCACTTCCAGGCTGGTCAAATGATAGGGGCGGAAGATCGTGAAATAGGGGCCCTTGCCGACCTTGAGGTCGATCATGCGCTCCAGCACGCGCGGATGCCGGGTCTCGATGATGCAGAACACGCCGGGCGCGACGCCCTTGCCGATCGAATAGTCGACCACGCCCTTGCGATGCAGCACGCCGCCATCCTCGCGCGGGCAAAGCACGCTGGCGAGTTCCTCCAGCGTCGCGGTCGGGCCGTGCATGCCGGGCACGTCGGGCACCAGGCCAGTGGCATTGGCGATCGCCACCATCTCGATCGCCGTCTTCGAGCCGTCGACGAATTCGACCAGCATGCGCGCATTCATGTTGCGCTCGGCCGCCTCCTTCTCGTAATCGGCCGGCATGGCGTCGATCTTCAGCGGATTGTTCTTGCCCTTGCCGGCGGCGATGATGTTGAAGCCGAGGCTCTTGGCAAAGCCGATGATCTCCAGCGTGCAGGCCGGCTCGTCGCCGGCCGCACCGGTATAGACGACGCCCGCCTTGCGCGCCTCCTCCTTGAGAAAGCGGCCGATGGTGATGTCGGCTTCGACGTTGAGCATCACGATATGCTTGCCGTTCTTCATCACTTCGAGCGCGAACAGCGTGCCGATGTTGGGATTGCCTGTCGCGTCGATGATGACGTCGATACGGCCGGCGGAAGCCAGCGCATGCAAATCTTCGGTCACCGCGATCTTGCCGGCCTCGATTGCGCGGTCGATATCAGCTGCATTGCCGGCGTGGACGATGTCCGAGCGGTCGTGGCCGGCGAGCAGCGCTGCATCGATCGCCGCCTGCGGCCTGACCTCGGAAATGGCGCCGATCCGCATGCCCGGCATCAACGCCACCTGGACGACGATGTCGGTGCCCATCTGCCCGGCGCCGGCAAGCCCGATGGTGATCGGCCCCTGCTTTTCAGCGCGTTGCAAAAGTTCCGCTGCAAATTGCGGATGGGCCATGTCGCTTCCTCCAGCTCTTGCCGCGCCGCGGCCTCCAAGTCATTTTGAACATTCCTATTTCTAAATGAAAAATATTTCAACCTGCAATTCGGCAGCCTTCTTTCCAAAAATTGTGTGATTCGATTTGTGCGCCCTTGGGATGCTGCTTGGCTGCGCGGTCAGCTAGGGAGCAGAAGGCGGTGATCTCTAGGGATGCAGAC
>NZ_RZSW01000444.1:0-5274 GCF_003997375.1 Mesorhizobium sp. M5C.F.Ca.IN.020.29.1.1
CTTCAGGAGCGCGCCGCATGAGCTTTCTGTGGACTTCCGAGGATCTCGTCGCCGCCATGGGCGGACGACCCCTTGGCCCGATGCCGGAGGGTATCAGCGGCATCTCGATCGACAGCCGCAGCCTTGAGCCGGGCGATGCTTTCTTCGCCATCAAAGGCGAGGCGATGGACGGCCATGATTTCGCGACCGCCGCCATCAAGGCCGGCGCCGGCGTGCTGGTCGTCGCCGAGGGCAAGCTGCCGTCGCTCGGGCGGCTGACCGCGCCGATGATCGTTGTGCAGGACGTGCTGGCCGCGCTGGAAAAGCTCGGGCTGGCCGCCCGCGCGCGCTCGAACGCCAAGATCATCGCGGTGACCGGTTCGGCGGGCAAGACCACCACCAAGGAAGCGCTGCGCCATGTGCTGTCCGCGGTCGGCAAGGTGCACGCATCGGCCCAGTCTTTCAACAACCACTGGGGCGTCCCGCTGACGCTGGCGCGGATGCCGGTGGATTGCGACTATGCCGTGTTCGAGATCGGCATGAACCATCCCGACGAGATCCGGCCGCTGGCCAAGATGGTCCGGCCGCATGTCGCCATCGTCACGCTGATCGCCGCGGCACATCTCGGCTTCTTCCGCAATCTGGACGAGATCGCCAGGGCCAAGGCCGAGATTTTCGAGGGGTTGGAACCGGATGGTGCTGTCCTTCTCAACCGCGACGACCCGCGCTGGAAGCTTCTGGACAAGATGGCAAGAGCCGCCGGCGTCGAGCACATTTACGGCTTTGGCGAGAATGCCCGGGCGACATTCAAACTGCTCGAATGCGCGCTGCATGCCGATCATTCTATCATCACCGCCAAGATTGGCGGTCAGGAAATCACCACCAGGGTTGGCGCGCCGGGCCGACATATGGTGCAGAACGTGCTGGCCGTGCTGGGCGCCGCGCATCTGGTCGGCGCCGACATCGCCAGGGTGGCGACGGCGCTGGCCGATCTTTCAGCCGAACGCGGACGCGGCAAGCGCCACGTGCTGCGTCACCCGAAAGGTCCGATCACGCTGATCGACGAGAGCTACAACGCCAATCCGGCGTCGATGAGCGCTGCAATGGCGCTGCTCAACGCGACGCCGGTGTCGGGCGAAGGGAGGCGCATCGCGGTGCTCGGCGACATGCTCGAACTCGGCGAGCATTCCGCGAAGCTGCACGCAGCCCTTGCCGATCTCATCGCCGGCACCGAAACGCGCACGGTCTTTCTCGCCGGCCCGGAAATGCGGGCGCTGGCCGACACCCTTCCTGATGAGATCGAGACGGAGTATCGCGCCGGCGCAGAGGATCTGAAACTGGTGCTTCTGTCGGCGCTGAAGCCGGGCGACGTGGTGATGATCAAATCGTCGAAAGGCATCGGGTTCTCCAAATTGGTCGACGCATTGCTCAGCAAATTTCCGGCGGTAGCCACAACCGCCAAACAGGCCTAGAGCCAGGTCCGGGGACCGAATCGCATGTTCACACTGCTCGTCGAATTCGCGGACAAGATCTCGGTCTTCAACGTCTTTCGCTACATAACCTTCCGTACCGGCGGCGCGCTGATCACCGCGGCGCTGATCGTCTTCATCTTCGGGCCGGCTATCATCAATTCGCTGAGGCTGCGGCAGGGCAAGGGCCAGCCGATCCGCGCCGACGGGCCGCAGACGCATTTCAAGAAGGCCGGCACTCCGACCATGGGCGGGCTGATGATCCTGTGCGGCATCATCGGCTCGTCGCTTTTGTGGGCGAACCTGTCCAGCATCTATGTCTGGGTGGTGCTGCTGGTGACCCTGGGTTTCGGCTCGATCGGGTTCTACGACGATTATCTCAAGGTGACGAAGCAATCGCATCTTGGGTTTTCCGGCAAGGCGCGGCTGGGGCTTGAATTCGCCATCGCCGGCATCGCCGCCTGGGTGATCATGCACAATGGCCAGGCGCCGTTCTCGTCGTCGCTGACTTTCCCCTTCGCCAAGGAATTTCTCATCAATCTCGGCTGGTTCTTCATCCCGTTCTCGTGCTTGGTCATCGTCGGCGCCGGCAATGCGGTGAATCTGACCGATGGCCTCGACGGGCTGGCGATCGTGCCGATCATGATCGCAGCGGCGTCCTTCGGCGTCATCGCCTATCTCTCCGGCAATGCGGTGTTCGCCGAATATCTGCAGATCCATTTCGTGCCTGGCACCGGTGAATTGGCGGTGGTCCTCGGCGCAGTGATCGGCGCTGGCCTCGGCTTCCTGTGGTTCAACGCACCGCCGGCGGCGATCTTCATGGGCGATACCGGCTCGCTGGCCCTGGGCGGCCTGATCGGCACGGTCGCAGTTGCCACCAAGCACGAGATCGTGCTGGTCATCGTCGGCGGCCTGTTCGTCGTCGAGATCCTGTCGGTCATCATACAGGTCGGCTACTTCAAGATGACCGGCAAGCGGGTGTTCCTGATGGCGCCGATCCACCATCATTTCGAAAAGCTCGGCTGGACCGAAAGTCAGGTAGTGATCCGCTTCTGGATCATCGCCGTCATCCTGGCGCTGGTCGGCCTGTCGACCCTGAAGCTCCGATAGGAGGCCGCTTGATCCCCGCCACATCCTTCGCAGGCAAGCGCGTTTCGCTCTTCGGGCTCGGCGGCTCGGGGATCGCCACGGCGCGCGCGCTGATCGAGGGCGGAGCGGACGTGCTCGCCTGGGACGACAATCCCGGCAGTGTCGCCAATGCCGCGGCCGTCGGGATCGCGACCGGCGATCTGCGCGGCGCCGACTGGGCGAAGTTCTCGGCCTTCGTGCTGTCGCCCGGCGTGCCGTTGACGCATCCGAAGCCGCACTGGACAGTGGAACTGGCGCGCGCTTCAGGCGTCGAGATCATTGGCGACATCGAGCTGTTCTGCCGGCAACGGACGTTGCTGGCGCCGGCAGTGCCCTTCATCGCTATTACCGGCACCAACGGCAAATCGACGACGACGGCGCTGACGGCGCATATCCTGAAATCGGCCGGACGCGACACGCAGATGGGCGGCAATATCGGCCGCGCGGTGATGACGCTCGATCCACCGGAGCCTGGGCGGCATTATGTCGTGGAATGCTCCTCCTACCAGATTGACCTGGCGCCCTCGATCAATCCGACCGCCGGCGTCCTGCTCAATCTGACGCCGGATCATCTCGACCGTCATGGCACGATGAAGCACTACGCCGCGATCAAGGAACGGCTGGCGGCCGGCAGCGAAACGGCAATCGTCGGTATCGACGATTCCTGGTGTGCCCAGCTCGCCGACCGGCTGGAGCGGGCAGGCCGGCACGTGATCCGTATTTCCAAGCGCCTGCCACTGACCGACGGCTATTTCGCCGACGGCACCGATCTGATGGAGGCGGTGCATGGCCGTTACAGCCGCGTTGCGTTTCTCGAAGGCATCGGCTCGCTGCGCGGCCAGCACAATGCGCAGAATGCATTGGCCGCTATCGCCGCCTGCCTCAAGGTCGGGCTCGAGCTGGGCGAGATCCAGTCGGGACTGGAGAGCTTTCCCGGGCTGGCGCACCGTATGGAGCAGGTCGGCCGCAAGGGCCATGTGCTGTTCATCAACGATTCGAAGGCGACCAATGCCGATGCGGCAGCGCCCGCATTGTCCAGCTTTCCGCGCATCTACTGGATTGCCGGCGGGTTGCCGAAAGAGGGTGGCATCGAGCCGTTGCGCGGCCTCTTTCCGCGCGTCGCCAAGGCCTATCTGATCGGTGAGGCCGCACCAGCCTTCTCGGCGACGCTCGGCGAGGCGGTGCCTTACGAGATCTCCGGCACGCTGGCCGCAGCAGTCGAGCATGCCGCAAGCGACGCGGCCAAGGATGATGACAACGGCGAGGTGGTGGTGCTGCTTTCGCCGGCCTGCGCCAGTTTCGACCAGTTCAAGAATTTCGAAGTGCGCGGCGAAGCCTTCAGGCAAGCTGCGAGCACTATTGATGGCGTGAAGCTCATCGGAGGGGCACGATAATGCAAAGCCGTCTCGACAAAAGCCCGGTCGCCACCTGGTGGTGGACGGTCGATCGCTGGTTCCTGGCTGCGTTCCTGTCGCTGATGGGACTCGGCATCGTACTGTCTTTCGCGGCAAGCCCGGCGGTGGCCCAGCGCATCGGTCTGGACAGTTTCCACTTCGCCACACGGCAGATCATCTTCACCATTCCCGCACTTGGCGTGATGCTGGCCGTCTCCTTCCTGGAATCGCGGCAGATCAGACGCATGGCCCTGGCGATGCTGTGCGTCATGCTGGTGCTGATGGTGGCGGTACTCTACATCGGCGTCGAGGTGAAGGGCGCGCGGCGCTGGGTGTCGCTCGCCGGCGTGTCGATCCAGCCGTCGGAATTCCTGAAGCCGGCGTTCGTCGTCATCTGCGCCTGGCTGTTTGCCGAACACAAGCGCCAGCCCGACATTCCAGGCAATCTGTTCGCCATGCTGCTGCTGGCCCTCGTCATTTCGCTGCTGGTGGCGCAGCCTGATTTCGGCCAGACAATGCTGGTGCTCGGCACCTGGGGGGTGATGTTCTTCATGGCCGGACTGCCATGGCTGTGGATCATCGCGCTGGGCGCTGCCGGCATCGGCGGCGTGTTTGCCGCCTATACGGTGTTCCCGCATGTCGCCGGCCGCATCGATCGCTTCATGACCGGCGAGGGCGATACGTTCCAGGTCGACATGGGCCGCGATGCGCTGATCAATGGCGGCTGGTTCGGCGTCGGGCCGGGCGAGGGCACCGTCAAGCGGGTCATACCCGACAGCCATGCCGATTTCGTCTTCTCGGTGGCCGGCGAGGAGTTCGGACTGATCATGTGCTTCTTCATCATGACCATCTTCGCCTTCATCGTGCTGCGTGGCCTCAGCACCGCGCTCAAGGAGCAGGACGATTTCACCCGCTATGCGGTTGGCGGCCTGGTCACCGTTTTCGGTCTGCAGTCTGTCATCAACATGGCCGTCAATCTGCAGCTGATGCCTGCCAAGGGCATGACCTTGCCGTTCATCTCCTATGGTGGCTCCTCGCAGATCGCCATCGCAATCTCGATGGGCATGGTGCTGGCGCTGACCCGCAAGCGGCCGGAAAAGCGCAAGCAGTTGGGCTTCGCACCGTCGCAGCGCGCCATGCCGGCGGAGTGAAATGTCGAAGGGCTCGATCCTTCTGGCCGCCGGCGGCACGGGCGGGCATCTCTTCCCGGCCGAGGCGCTGGCGCATGAGCTGATCAGGCGCGGCTGGACGGTGCATCTCGCCACCGATGCTCGTGCCGAGCGTTTTGCCGGCCAGTTTCCGGC
>NZ_RZSW01000445.1:0-5265 GCF_003997375.1 Mesorhizobium sp. M5C.F.Ca.IN.020.29.1.1
GTGTGAAGGTCTCTCACGGGGTTGCGGCAAAAAACGCAAATCTTCTCTCCGCTCGCCATTAGGATACACGCGACAACGGCATCTCGGTCATGCTGGCCCAGTCCCCTCTGCGATGCAGTCGGCGTCCGCACAGGGCATCTCAAATCAACCCCCACGCTCGAAACCTTCCCCTCCCCGTCAGCTCGCGCAGCCCGAGCTCACCGACAAGATTGAGCGCGCCCTGTTTTGTCACCTTCAGCCGCTCCTGGATCAGACTTGTGGAAACGATGGGCCGCGACAAGACAAGCTCGACCAGGTCGGGAAGTTTTGAACTGGTGCGCCGCTCCCGCAGCCGCCGTTCCACCTGGTTTTTCGCCATGACCAGCCGGTCATGCTCTTTCAACCCGGTCAGCGCTGCATCGTGGATAGCATCGAGGGAGGCGAGCAGCCGGTCATTGCGATTGCGCGCCCGCCGCCGCTCTCGCGGAATGTTCTTGGCGCCAAGGTGCAGGCAGGCGAGATGGTTGGCGGCAAGACCCTCCTGCCGCAGCAGCGCGGCAACAAGCAGCGGCCCGAGCCAGATGGCATGCTGCAGCACCTCGATGTCGGACCAGGCCTCGAGCAGGATCGCACCGCGCAGGGCGACCGGCAGATCGCGTGTCCTGGCGATCACGTCCTGCCACTCGGCCAGGCGTGCATCCTCGTCCCAGTCGAGATCGTAGATCAGATCCGGCCGGTCACGTCGTGACGCCTCCTCCTTTCGTGCAGGCACGGCGGCGCCGCTCAGTATCTTCGACGAGCGCGCCAGGAGAGCGTCGATCTCGGCAAATTCTTCAGCCAGAAGATCATCCTCACCATCATCCCGACCGTCGGCTTCAACGGCGCTGGCGGCCTCCCCTTCCCGGCTTTTTGGGCCGACCGCTAGCATCTGGCCATCGCGACCGGTCAGCTCACGCAATCCCTCGCGGCCGAACGCCCAGTCGGGCTTCTGCGAAACAATTCGCCGGCGCATTCGCAGAACAGCGTGCGCCCGGGTGAGCTCGTGGGTCGGGGTGCGGATGTCCATGTGAGCGTCGTGCAGGACGAGATCCTCGAGGTGAACAAGTTCGCCCTCAATCCACAGGGCTGCGGCCGCATCGGCAAAATGCTGGCGCTCGACAAAGCCGTCGCGCACCGGCGAGCGGGCCAGCCGCTCGTCGAGACGCGACAACACCTCGGTTGCGCGCGCAACCGGCCCTATGAGGGCTTTCAGGGACAATTCGCCGATCTCGTAAGTCATTGTTTTCATGATGGCTGATTCGCGATAGTCAAGCTATCTCCGTGTTAGGTTGACTTGCAGGGCTTTTCTCCGGCACCTTGTTCACTATCGATAATGACCTCTTATCGATAGTGATTGATCTCGCCGCCCAAATCAGCCAGAATCGCCCTGCAGAGCCCCGCCGGTCACGTCCCGCGCGGCCGAGAATGACGCAAGGTGCTATTCCGCCGCGCGAGAAAGGCCACCTGGGATGAGCGAAGAAAAACCCGTCCGCCTGCCCGACCCCGCTTCCGCCGAAACCGTGCTCGCATCTCTGGAGGCGCAGTCGGCCGACGCCGAGCTCGCCCCTGCTCTCAACAAGGCCTTTCCAGGCTTTGCCTTCACCGTCGCGACGATCGACGATCCCTATTGGTGCAACCCTCACGCTGTTGTCGCTGCCGACGGCACGCGCAGCGGCGACCACCGTGCCTGGGTCGAACGCGAGCTGGCCGAACTGGGCGGCGATCTCACCGCCTTCTGGAACCGGCATCGCGAGGACGGGACAAAATTCGCTGAATGGCGCGGCGCTAGCGCCTTCGCCTTTGCGCCGTCCGGGCCGGGCGTCGCCGAGTTCGTGCAACTCTCGCTCAGCCGCGAGATCGAGGTCGTGGCCGGCCCCGTAGTCGATCCCGACTACCGCCCCAACAGCGTCGACCAGCTCTTCGAGCCGACCTGGGTTTTGCGTGATTCCGCTGCCGAGGCGCAGCAGCTCGCAGGGCCGGTCTACCGGCTGCGCGGCCGCGCCGGCGGCGGCATCGTTCACATGAAGAGTTTTTTGGCGCGCCGGGCGCGCATCGACACGGAACAGCGCGAGGCAAGCCGTCCCGAGCTCGAAAACCGCATCATCCGTGAGGTCGGCCCCGACGGCACGCGCGACACCGCGTTTTTAGACGCCAATCCGGACTGGTTCGATTCTGTGCCGCGCGAGAACCGCTTTTTTGCCGACTGGGAGCGGTCGAGCGCTTGCGCCCACCGCATTTTTGACCATTGGGCCTTCGACATCCACGATCTCGAAGATCGTGGCCGGCGCGAGATCGGCTTTATCCCGCGGCCGCTCAAAATGCCGGCAGAGCGGCTGCCGATGGAAGACGGTATTTCGGTGCATCGCCTGATGGAGCGGACCGAGGCGATCGACGCCGAGATTGGCCTGCCCTTCGCCTGGTTCTTTCTGATGACGCACGGGCACTGGGTCGATCCGGACGTCGGCGATGCGATCGCTGAAGGCCTGCGCCAAGGACGGGTGCGCCTGCCAGACCGCGATGCCGCCGTACTGCTCGCCTGGGCAGACAAAAAATATCTGTTCTGAGCCGCCGTCATGGATCTTCGCCTGCCAAAGCCCTTACCAGACCAAAAACTGCGCCGTGCGGAGGCGCTCGATGCGCTGGATTCGGTGCTGCCATTCGACCGGCGCGATTTTCTGGCCGAAATCCTCACCGACGACGACGTCGCCACACTGCGCCATCTCGCCAAAGAAGGCATCGGCGAGAATTCGCTGCGGGCGCTGGCCTCCGACCTCGGCTATCTCGAGGCCTGGTCGCTCGCCGCGACCGGTTTTTCGCTCCCCTGGCCGGCGCCGGAGGCACTGCTGATAAAATTCGTCGCCCATCACCTGTGGGATCCTGCAAAGCGTGAAACCGACGTGTCGCACGGTATGCCGGAAGACGTGACCGCGGCGTTGAAGTCGGCAAAACTGTTGCGCGTCGATGGACCGCACGCGCCGAACACCGTACGCCGGCGTCTGTCCAGCTGGTCGACGCTGACCGGCTGGCGCGGTTTTGTGGGAAAATTCAACGCGCCAGGCCTGCGCAGCGCCATAAAACTCGCCGTGCGCGCCAGCGCCCGCCCCCGGGGCCGCAAGAGCAAAAAGGCGGTGACCGCCGATATTTTGACCACCCTGCTCAACACCTGCGCCGGCGACCGTCTCGTCGACCTGCGTGACCGTGCCCTTCTTATCACCGCCTTCGCCTCCGGCGGCCGCCGCCGCAGCGAGATTGCTTCGCTCAGGTTCGAGCAGATCGTCGAAGAAGAGCCGGTGACCGCCGACCCCAAGAATCCCGGCGGCGAAAAACTGCCCTGCCTGTCGATCCGGCTCGGCCGCACCAAAACGACACAGGCGGACAGCGACGCTTTCGTGCTGCTCGTCGGCCGGCCGGTGCTGGTCTTGAAGGAATGGCTCGAGCGCGCCGTGCTCAGGGAGGGCGCCGTCTTCCGCGGCATCGACCGCTGGGGCAATCTCAAAAAACGCGCGCTGACGCCGCAGGCGGTCAACCTGATCCTGAAGCGACGCGTCGCCGAGGCCGGGCTTGATCCGATGGCATTTTCCGCCCACGGCCTGCGCTCCGGCTATCTCACCGAAACCGCCCGTCGCGGCATTCCGCTGCCCGAGGCGATGCAGCAGTCGCAGCATCGCTCGGTGCAACAGGCGTCCAACTACTACAACGACGCCGAGCGCACGCTCGGGCGGGCGGCGCGGATCATCGTCTGAGTCGCAGATCGATCCGACACATCACAGCTTGCGGCGTCAGCTCCAGGACTCGGCCACGCCTCGGCCGAGATGACCTGCAGATATCAGCGTCGGCGCGACTGTTTTCGTGTCAATCTCACAAAAGCGAGCGGGCTGTAGGGACAAAGAGCCACCTCCGCGTTACGCGCCAAACAGCCGCCGGTCCCAGTAGACCGGCTGGTGCAGGCCTGTGTGGATCTTTGAAAACTCCGGATGCGCCGGATTGATCAGCACATTGCAATCGAGACGCGCCACGACACTCGGCACCAGCAGGATGACGCTGCGCCGGTCTAAACACCAGGTTTCGCCGAATCCCTGGCTCACTGTCGCCGGCATCGTGTCCCAGCCGGGCAGTGATGGCTGGGAAAAGACCTCGTAGCTCAGCCCGCGCGGGATCGTGATTTCGATGTAGTGCTGGTTGGGCGGCAGGCGGCCGCTGCCATGCACCAGCTTTTCCAACAGGGCCGTCGAATAGTGCTCACTGGTGTAGATGAGAGGACTTCCGGGCGTGTTCCATCGCCCTGGCGCGATTGTCGAGCCGGTCGCGTCGAAGATCGGGTAGGTGCCGGCCGGATCGCCGATACGAAAGGACGATAGAGTGCGATCGAGAGTCTGCGCCGTCACGCAGCACTGCCGTACTTCAGACCTGCGAGAATATCGACCACCATTTCGGCACCGAACTCGCTCATGATAACGACGTCGATCGGTCGCTTGTCCTCAATCATCGGGTGCGGCCGAAACAGGAAATCGCGCGCTTCCTCTTCGTTCTGCCAGACATCGACAGCAAGGCCCCAGACGCGCGCGACGCGGGCCAATCGTGTGCCCTCGTCCGACGAGAGGCGATGTACCGCCTTGCGCCGCTCGTAGGTCGCCTTGGGGATCAGCCGGTATTTGAACTGAGCATCGCCAGGCGCCAGAAGATGCGCAACGCGCTCAAGTGCGCCAATGGGAAGTCCATCCTCGATCCGGGAGATCAGCCCGAAAGGCGACCGCGCCGCCACCTCTTTCACGGGCAGCCCCAACACGTCGGCGACATTTCCGAACGCTAGCATTTCACTCTCCATTCCATTTGAGGCAAAATATAGCCTCACTTGATGCGCCATGCAAGCCCCGCATCAGCGCGAACCGATCCGCCAACGGGTTACCCTGTCATCTTTGCAGTCGCGCCGTTCGCTCGCAACGCCGCCATCAGCATCGGCCCGACCGAAAACTCCCCTGCCCTGGCCTTCTCGGTCAGCACGCGCAGATAGCCACCAGCTGACTCGATGTGCTGTGCCCGCTGCAGAATGCAGGCAATCACCACCGCGGCGATTTCCTGACCCATGACATGGCAGGCATCCTCATACGCAGACGGCGAAACGCCCAGGTATCCCCGCACCTGGGCCGCGGTTATCATGAAATCGCGCCAGTTGCCGATGCCGTCGACGGCGTAGTCCGCAATTTCGGGGCAGGCCTTCAGCACCAGCCCCAGCGGATAGGTTTTCGG
>NZ_RZSW01000446.1:0-5260 GCF_003997375.1 Mesorhizobium sp. M5C.F.Ca.IN.020.29.1.1
AGCACCTGCCGATAGAGCATCTCGGCTTCTTGCCGGCGGCCGGCCTGATGCAATTGCAGCGCCTGCTGCACGCGCTGGTCGAGCCCTAGCGGCGGCTGTCCGCCTGAGCCGAAATTGGCGCCCGCGCCTGCCGGTCTTCTCGGATCTCTGTTGATGGGAAACCTGCCATGTTTTGTCCGCCTGCCGCGATCTAGGCCATCGGCGCGGCAGGTTCAAGGGTTCGCAGGCCAGCTTACCGGAAATCGGCCTGGGTCAGCACATACATGTTCTTGCGACCGTGCGAATAGGCTTCGCGCAACATCCTGGATCGACGAACGCTCCGCATCGAAGGCGCTGAGATACTCGGCTTCCGCTCCACTGGTGGCCGGACTTGCCGCCGAAAGCGCTGCAATCTCTACAAAGAACGGCACTTCGAACATGCCGTCATGGCCGACGAAACGAATGCGCTTGGCCGCCGCGTCATAGGAGCGGCTGCGGTTGGGAAAATTCAGCGTCATGATCGAGCTCCTCAGCGCATGACCCGAACCGGAGGCTCGAAAAAGGATCATGCAAATCAAAGTAGTACAGCGCCCTTTGCGCGTCCAAAAAGACGCGCAAACGCGCTGTAGGCATTGTCAGATCAGGCGGTTGGTCTCCGCAACCTGTCTGGCCCGCCGCGCCGTGCCGTCGGTGTCGGCGATCTTTCGCCTTGCTGCCTCGTCACTTCGTATCGTCAGACGCGCCGACATGACTTTCGCAGGCCCGACGGTCGGCTTGACGAAGGGATTGAGGTTACGGTTACGCCACTCGGGGTCTTCACAGAGATTATGAAATTTTCTTTTCAAACGAAATAAAGCATAGATGCCGGTACAAAAGTTACGGCGACGTCTCAGACATTTTCCGAAAGCTCTTGAATCATATCAGCATTCTACAAATAATTATAGAGAGCGAATTTTGTCAATGGATCACGATCCGGCAGGAATCTTCTTGAATAAACCGCAATTTCGGATTAAAGAATTGAGATCGTTTTTTGGGCCAAGCTTGGCAACTCGCGGCGTCAGAGGTTCTCGACCCGCCAAACTCATTCCAGATCGCCGATACCCAAATTGCCGATACACAGGGACACACGACATTTAGTCCCGCTGCCGCAAAGCGGGCACCACCTCTCGGATCCAAGCCGGAAACGAGACTTCGAGGCACAAGAATGGCTGGCCGAACTACCCATTCCATAGCGCATTTCGAGGCACCCTTCATGCTCGGCGGCCTGGAAGGAAAATTGCCGGCCGGCGACTACGACATCGACCACGATGAGGAACTTATCGATGGCATGTCGTGGCTTGCCTGGCGCCGTGTCGCCACCTTCATCCATCTGCCGGCAAGCACGGTGAAAAGCCAGACCAGCCAATCGGTTGCCATCGACCTCGCGGAACTCGAAACCGCGCTGAGGCGCGACCAGGAGAATGCTGCATGATGCGCTTCCAGCAGAACGCGCGCCCGCGCACCGACACGCCCGCGCATCTTTTCGGCCAGACCGTTCGCATGAAGAGCCGCATCGGCCTTGTCCAGAAGACCGCAGAGCTGTTCCAAATCAAGAGCAAGCTGCCAGTCAAGGACGGCTCGCCGCAATACCGCATCCGCAGCGACGAGGAGACCTACGAGCGGGTCACCACGGAAGACAATCTCGAAGTGGCCGACAATCCGAGCGCCTAATGCATGTCTCCCAACAGTGCGAAGCGGTTTGGGACAACGACCTGCATGGCTAGGGCCGAGTTCATCGCCCATTGCCATAAGGCGACGCTGCCGGCGTAGAGGCAGGAGGCGCCAGCTACCCTCACCTGCCTGTGTCGGGTTGATAGATGGCTTCCTCCCCGTCCGGAGACGAGGAGGAAACCAGCCTCTCAGCAGGGACCGTCGTCGACGATGCGATAGTCGGCGGCGCGAGCCTCGCAGGCGTTGGGGAAGGTGCGCAATTCGCCACGGCGGCGTGCGCAGACGGGGGCATATTCGCGCGTGCAGAATGTCTGCTCTTCGCCACCGCCGCCGCCGTCGCGGCACTGGCCGTCGCGGATGATGCGATACCCGGCCCGCTCGGCAAGGCAGGCATTGGCGAAGGTCTGGCGGTCGCCACCGCGCCGGGCGCAGACCGGATCATACTGCTTGGTGCAGAATTGCGGCCCGGGCCTTGGCGGGCGGTACCCCGGTCCTTCCTCCACCACCACCGCTGTGCAGGCTGCAAGAACTGCCGACAGCAACACGATGGCAAAACCCTGCCGCGAGAAGATTGCCGCAAGAAATTTCATAACTATATCTCCCTCGAGCCCCCGCTCCGGTGCAAACGCGCGCGCTCCACTCCAAGGCGATCCTCGCCATTCCACCGCCAAATGCAACCCCTGTTTGCAAGCTCCCAGCCCGCTGGACCATGCGTGGCCAGGCGCTGGCCGATGACCGGGCGAGCACCCCGTCCTAATCGATGCGATGCGTCGGAATGCGCCCATTGGGCGGCCCGCGGACGCTACCTTGCAACGATCACCTTTCCGTGCGATAAATTTCGTGTTCGGGCATTTGCGACCCGGAGAGCGGAACGTTTTGGACGACCTTTCCCCGATACTGTGAATCTCTGACGGCCCCGTTTTTCGGCGGGGGGTTTTGACCATGCGCCAATGCATGACTGCCGAAGCAACCACCGGACTTGCCCACGGCGTCAGGCGGCGGGCAAACCACAAAGACTGACACGGGTGAAGGAGTTTCCCCAATGGCCCAGACCGGCACCGTTAAATTCTTCAACGCTACCAAAGGCTTCGGCTTCATCACGCCAGATGACGGCGCCAAGGACGTGTTCGTCCATATCTCCGCGATCGAGGCCTCGGGCCTGCGCACGCTCGTCGATGGCCAGAAGGTCACGTTCGACGTCGAGCCCGACCGCATGGGCAAGGGACCGAAGGCGGTCAATCTCCGCGCGGACTGAACCGTCGGCGCGCGCACGTCCGCTCGGACGTGCCAGGAATGTGCCCGAGGCCTTCTAAAGGCCTTGAACCGGCTTTCAGGGCCGGACCCGAGTTTCGAAGGCGCGGCGGTTTTCGTCGCGCTTTTTTCGTGGCAGGGCGGCATGCCAATGCTCCCAAAACTTTCTCTTGCCGATAGCGCTAAAATAAAGGACAAATTTCCACTCGGGCATTTGCCGGCCCGAGACTGGACTTTATGGGATCAAAGGAGCTTCCCATGCCGCAGACCGGCACCGTCAAATTCTTCAATCATGCCAAAGGCTTCGGCTTCATAACGCCGGATGATGGCGCGAAGGATGTCTTCGTCCACATTTCGGCCGTGCAGGCGTCGGGTCTTCCCGGTCTTGAGGATGGGCAGAAGGTAACATTCGACACCGAGCCGGACAAGCGCGGCAAGGGTCCGAAAGCGGTCAACCTGTCGATCGGCTGAGCCGAGTTCGAGACAGCGTCGGACGGTCCCGTCGTGCAGGTCCGCTCCTTGTTGAGCGTACGATATTTGTGTCTTGCGCCATGCTTGATCGAATATCGACTGGTCCCATCCCGTCAATTTCGTTCAGCCCCCGTTCAGCCACGGTCGCCTATTAGCTTCGGTAAAGCCGGACCGCATCCCCTAAATTACCGGGCCGGCACGAAGGAGACCGACATGAACCGAATTTTCAAGACCATCATCCTGTCCGCCGCGATTGTTGCAACCACGCTCGCGACCTTGCCAGCGGCCAGCGCTGGTGACTGGCGTCACCGGCACCACCATCGTGGCAATGGCGATGCGGTCGCGGCAGGCGTCCTTGGCCTCGCGGCCGGCGCCCTGATCGTTGGTGCGCTCAACAACCCGCAGCCCAGCTATTACGACCCCGGCTATGACGATTATGGTCGTTATCCACGGCCCGCCCCGGTGCGCCGCTACTACGCGGAACCGCGAGTCGTCTACAATGACGGCTATGCCGAGCCATGGACCCGTGGCTGGTATGAATATTGTTCGGATCGCTATCGCTCTTTCAACGCCCGCACCGGCACGTTCACCGGCTATGACGGCGAACAGCATTTCTGCACCGCGAACTGAGGCTTCCCTGCCGCCAAACAAAAAGCGCTGTCCGCCAGGCCAGCGCTTTTGGTCGTAGGCATGCATAAAGGCAGGAGACCGATGCGCGTCGCGTGAGGCTCCTCAGCCGCAATGCATTTAAATCAGGAATGGATTGCTCCGGCGCTCCTCGCCGAAGCGGCCGCCGGGACCGTGGCCGCAGATGAAGCCGATGTCGTCGCCGAGCGGCAAAAGCTTGTCCTTGATCGAGGCGATCAGCGCGGCGTGGTCGCCGCCCGGCAGGTCGGTGCGCCCGACCGAGCCGCGAAACAACACGTCGCCGACATGGGCGAACTTAGCAGCACGATTGTAGTAGACGACATGGCCGGGCGCGTGGCCGGGGCAATGAAAGACTTCGAACGCGTGCTGGCCGAACGAGACGGTATCGCCTTCGCTGAGAAAGCGGTCGGGCACGCAATTGCGCACCGGATCGGTGATGCCGTAGTGTTTCGCCTGTTTCTCGAGATTGGCAAGCAACGGACGGTCGGCCTCATGCGGGCCGATGATCTCGACGCCGAGCGCCTCCTTCAGCTCCATGGCGCCGCCGGCATGGTCGATATGACCATGCGTGATCCAGATCGCGCCGGCGTTGATCGCATTGTCCTTGAGCACCGCCAGCACCTTCTCGATGTCGCCGCCCGGATCGACGACGACGCCTTGTCTGTCGTCCATGTCAAAGAGAATGGTGCAGTTTTGCTGGAAGGCCGTGACCGGCACGACGCCGGCGTTGAGCTGACCCATGATCGTCCCTTTCGCTGTGTCGCCCCTGATGTAGATCCACACGCGAACGTCGTCCACCGCAACCGGCTGTCGCCACAACGCAAAAAAATGGGCGGCCGAAGCCGCCCATGCAAAAGCCCGAAACCGCTAGGCTGACTTCTTCGTCGCATTCATGACCGCGCCGATGATGGTCGTCAGAATGGCGCCACCACCGGCACCGCCGAGGATGTTCTGTACATTCAGCGCGCTGCCCAATCCGCTCGTTGCCGCTGCGGCCGCAGCCGGATCGATCGTGCCACCGCCGAGCAGGCTGCCGAGGATGGCCGCACCGCCGACGCCGCCAAGGGCGCCGCCCAGGATTTTGGTAAGCTGCCCCACTGCCGCTGTCTTGAGCGCCGCGCCCACCGCCTGGCCACCGATGATACCCATAATCACCTGAACAATGATCGGAAGAAGCGTGTTCATGTCCATATTACCAGTC